>JAAYYH010000138.1 GCA_012515495.1 Coriobacteriaceae bacterium
GCCCTTTCTCTTAGGTAACAGGATGCGAAGCGACGCGCATCGTCTGAAGTCTCTTGTCATTCCTCGACTGAGGAGACAGGCCACGCCAGCAGATACAGCGCCTCGCGCTCACCAAGACGCAATAGCACAAGCCGTTATGTCTCTTAGAGCTTGCCCATTGTAACGTCTTCACTGCTCGAATGGCAAATATTACATCAGTGAGGATTATTTTTGTGGGATTTAAGGAACCAGAATGGCAGCGCATAATCAAGTAGGTTCGAATAGAGTAGAATCTACGAGTATGGAATCGATAAAAGGAAGAGGGTCTGGATGAAATTCTCGACATTGGTACTGGCGGCCGGTGAAGGCACAAGGATGAAATCGGAGAGACCCAAGGTAGTCCACGAGATGCTCGGTCTGCCGTTAGTCCAGTGGGTGGTTCGAGCAGCTCGGAAAGCTGGCAGTGCGGAGGTACTCACAGTTGTTGGCTATGCTCGCGAACAGGTTATACCGCTGGTTGAGGATACCCTTATCGTAGTACAGGAAGAGCAGCTGGGTACGGGGCACGTAATCATGGTCGCGCGTGAACAACTCGAGGAGCTGGCTGCCGCAGGCAAAGCTGATTCACTGGTTGTGCTCAATGGGGACTCGCCACTCATCAGCTCTCAGACCATTGCGTCATTGGTCAATCTCCAACAGCTTAGGCAGGCTGCGGTCTGTGTACTTACCCAGGTCGCTGAAGATCCCTCGGGCTATGGTCGCATCGTCCGTGATGAAGCTGGGAATGTAGTAGGCATCGTGGAGGAGAAGGATGCTTCTCCAGCGGAAAAGAAGATCCGTGAATGCAACAGTGGCGCATATAGTTTTGATTTGAGAGCACTGCTCAGTTGTCTGGATAAGTTGAACGCCGCCAATGCCCAAGGTGAATACTATCTTACCGATGTATTGGGAATCCTTGCTCAGGAAGGACAACGCATTATCGCTCATATCGCCGAGGATGCTTCTGAGACCTGGGGCATCAACAGCCGTCTGCAACTGGCTCAGGCAACCAAATATATGCAACAACGTATCAACGAGACCTTCATGATGGAGGGTGTGACGATGCTCGATCCCACTCTGGTCTTGATTGGTCCTGATGTCAAACTGGAAAATGATATCGAGATTCTGCCGATGACCATACTCTATGGTCAGACGCGTATAGGCAAGGCCTGCAAGCTGGGGCCCAACACGCGCATCACAAGCTGTAAGATTGGCAGTGGTTGCACCATTGATGAAAGCGTGTTGATCGATTCCATGTTGGAGGACGACGTCAATGTTGGACCACGTGCCTATCTGCGCCCGGGAACAGTGATGAAGCAGGGCTCCAAAGCCGGAACACATGTTGAGATCAAGAAATCAACCATCGGTGCGCACAGCAAGGTACCACATCTCAGCTACATCGGCGATGCCACCCTTGGAGAGGGGGTCAACATCGGTGCCGGCACCATCACCTGCAACTATGATGGGATGAAGAAGTATCCCACACTGATAGGGGACAAGGTCTTTGTTGGTTCCGATGTCATGCTCGTTGCGCCTGTCAAGGTTGGCTCAGGAGCACTTATCGGTGCCGGCAGCGTTATCAGTAAGGATGTTCCGGCGGATTCGCTCGCCATAGAGCGCAACGATCAGCGTATCGTGGAGGGATGGGCTATCAGACACTTCAATAAGTACTCGGAAAGCTCTCAAGAGTAATCGGGATTTGATGAAGATATTTGATGAAGATTATGATACTAGGCAGCCTACATGCTAAAAGGCGGTCTACGCAGAAGTTGATTTTGCAGATGAGAATCTGGATAAGGTGATCTGGATAGAAGACAAGATAGCGAGACGAGGAGCAGGATCAGCAATGAGTGATGTAACCAAGAGCATGAAGGTCTTCAGCGGGCGAAGCAATCCGGCATTGGCTGAGAGGATCGCAGGGCAGCTTGGCGTAGATTTGGGTAACGTTAAGCTTACCTCCTTTGAGAATGGTGAGACCTATGCGCGCTATCTGGACAGTGTGCGTGGTGCCGATGTCTTCTTAATTCAGAGTCTCTCGGGGCATGTGAATGATGCTTTGATGGAGCTTCTGATCATGACCGACGCGGCCAAGAGAGCCTCTGCTCGTTCGATCACCGCAGTAATCACTCATTATGGCTATTCACGCCAAGACAAGAAATCCGCTGCTCGTGAGCCAATCACTGCCAAACTGGTAGCGAATCTCTTAGAGGTAGCAGGTACCGATCGGGTCATCGCCATCGATTTGCATCAAGGTCAGATCCAGGGTTTCTTCGATATCCCCGTCAATCATCTCACTGCTTTGCCGATATTCGCTGATTATTTCCACGGCAAGAAGCTGGAGAACCTCTGTGTCGTGTCGCCAGATGTTGGTCGTGCCAAGGCAGCCAAGAAACTTGCGGATATGCTCAAGGCTGATCTGGCCATTATGCACAAGGCTCGTCCCGCACATAACCAGGCGGAAGTCAGCGCTGTCATTGGTGATGTCGATGGTAAGGTTTGTATCATCAACGATGACATGATCGATACTGCGGGATCGATGGTTGCCAGCGTCGATGCGCTGAAGAAGAGCGGTGCGGCGGAGATATACGTTTGCGCGACACATGGTCTATTCTCCGGTCCAGCTTACGAGCGCCTGCAGAATGCCGACGTCAAAGAAGTGGTTGTCTGTGACACTGTGCCGGTGCCCCTAGAGCGCCAGAACGGTAAGATCAAGGTCATCTCGGTAGCTCCACTATTAGCGAAAGCCGTCTCGAATGTCTATAACGAGGCATCGGTTTCAGAGTTGTTCGATCCCGAATTCGCGCTCTAATCCTTGCTGCCATGAGTCCAATGTTCTGCAAACATGATAATCGAGGCAAACCTGAACCCAATACACGGGATTCATCTGAGCGAGCAGTGGTTTTGAATGGTCCAAGGCTTATCGTCGGTCTGGGTAACCCTGGTGATGAATATCGAGATACGCGACACAATGCTGGCTTCAAGGTCATCGACGCCCTAGCTGAGAAGCTTGGTGTCAATTATTGGAAAATCCGTGATGGCGCTCTCATTGGTGAAGTCACATTTCAGGGTGAGAAACTCATTTTAGCCAAGCCTCAACAATTCATGAACCGCAGCGGTAGTCCAGTCAAAGGACTCTGCAGCCACTATGGACTGACTGCAGCAGACCTATTAGTCATCCACGATGAATTGGATCTACCACCGGGAACCCTGCGGTTGAAGGTTGGCGGCGGCCACGCCGGCCATAACGGTCTGCGCTCACTGCATGAGAAGATCGGTGACGATTACAATAGACTACGTGTGGGCATTGGCAAACCCGAGGGCCGTCAACCTGCAGCAGACTATGTGCTCCAACGCTTGAAGGGCGCTGGTCTTATGGATTTCGAGGTCTCCATCCAACAAGCGGCTCCGATAGCCATCTACGCTATCGAAGAGGGGATGGACGCGGCCATGAGCCGCTATAATGGCTTGTGAGTATCTGGCGAGTTTATGCGAATGAGCAACTGCCACAGTAAGACTCTAGCCAAGTATACCAAGGATCTATCTTGCTCAGCTAGAGCCAGATAATCGCGATAAGCAACAATAGAACCATCATAACTACAGCGACATAGTCGCGCATCTCGATTTTTAGTACATGATAGTGGGTTCTGTTGCTACCACCATGATAACAACGACTCTCCATTGCGTAAGCCAGATCCTCGGCA
>JAAYYH010000139.1 GCA_012515495.1 Coriobacteriaceae bacterium
CCATTTGGGTAAGCGGCTTGAGAGACCTCACTGGCGGTCTCATAACGGTTGGCGCCGCTGAATTCTACACAGCTCCTGATGCTGGAGGGAACTGCCTGCGTGCTCAGTTCCGCAGCGTTAGCTATACTCGATGTGCTGAAAAAAACTATTAAAGCAAGGAAACATGCTGCAGCTGAACGCGCAAACGCAGTGCCCTTCCGATTAATCATTCTGCCTTCGAGGATTCGCATTGAACCAGTGGATCTTGATATCACGCTCAACCTGCTTTCTCAACTTTCTGGGACTGTACCTTGCGCGCATGCTTCATTTTAGGCAAAACCGTGAATAAGGGTTCTGAATCGAACAGGAACTCCACATCGGATTTGAAGTGAACGCCACGATATTCGCCTCTATCGGTTTGGGCGGGTGATGCCGACGCGAGCGATTCCGACATCGTCACGGGGAACTCGGGCATTGTCACGGGGAATTCCCTGGCTGTCGCAGTGAAGTCCGGCATTGTTGAGCCAGGGAACTCAGGCGCCGTAACCACAAACCCCAGCGTTATGTCGTTTATCTCCTGCTGTGCTCGTTGCGTTTGAGCTTGTGTCTGCTGCAATGCCGCTAACACCTGAGAAACCATATCAATGGTGAATTCCATGGAAGTATTTGTCTGCAGACAATTTGATTCCTCTGGTTGATGACCGAGACTGCCGATGAAGAACTCATTGTTCCGCAATTGCTTGATGATCTCCTCAGTCTCCTGATCGAGCTTTCTTTGATTGCGCGCCCGAGCCTTGTCAGGATTCTCCGTAACCCACTCTGCAACCGTAGCCGCAGCGAAGACACCTGTAACAAACTCCTTGGGAGTCTCCATTCTGGTGAAGTCGAGGTCTTGCTCATCGTGATTCAGGGGCGAATTGAAAGCATACTCCAAGGTTCGACAGGCTTCTTTGCGCTGATAGGTCACTGCCGAAAATATCGCAACTGCGCCCAACAGGCAAATAACCGCCATCCCTGCAATCCCATAGACCAGATGACCGCTTCCGATTACACCAGCATTCACAAAGCCAGCAAAAGAAAGGAGTACCGAAAGAATGACTGCAGCGACAACCAAGGGTACGATAATAGAGTTCGCCGGGATACGTTTCTGCTTCATGTGGCGTCCTTTGTCTTTATTATGCCCTGTTTACAGGGTCAACTTAACGCCAAATGTTACTACATTACCCTAATTGTGACAACGGCTACCAGTCATTCTCCATATATGTTCAACCGACCGAGCAAACCAGTTGATTCGCAAGTTGAGCCGAACCGCTGAGAAGCTGAACGGCGGAGCTGTTCACAGTGCCGACACTACAGCTTCAGTTATCGCTTGAGTCCCGATTGCCGTGATTCCAGGGATAGCAATGTCTGCAGTACGCAGACCCTGATCAAGCACATTCTCAACAGCAGCCTCGATGGCATCAGCCTCTTGCTCCAATCCCAGGGAATGACGTAGCATCATAGCCGCAGATAGAATCGTGGCGATGGGATTGGCGATGTCTTTCCCGGCAATATCCGGCGCTGAGCCATGTATAGGTTCATAGAGGCCAGATCTACCCTCACCCAACGATGCCGAAGCCAACATGCCAATGGAACCAGTGAGCTGAGAGGCCTCGTCAGAGAGGATGTCGCCGAAAAGATTCGAGGTCAACAACACATCGAATTGAGCTGGATCTCTGATAAGTTGCATCGCTGCATTGTCCACCAGCATATCCGAGGAATCGACATCCGGGTATCCGCCTGAGATGTCGTGCACTACTTCGCGCCATAAGCGCGAACTCTCCAAGACGTTAGCTTTATCCACACTGATCAGACGCCTATTGCGCTTCATTGCTGCTTGGAAGGCCACGTGTGTAATACGCTCAATCTCCATACGACTGTAATTCTCGGTGTCAAACGCCTCTTCACCAAAACAGCCTTGCCGCCTGCCACGTTTACCAAAATAGATACCACCGGTCAGCTCTCGAATTATCAGGATGTCAAAGCCTGACGCAATCCTCTCCAGTCGCAGCGGACTCGTCTGAGCGAGCTGAGGAAAAAGGCGTACAGGTCTGAGATTCGCGTACAACCCCAATTCCGAACGCAGAGCTAAAAGCCCCGTTTCGGGTCGTTGAGGTGCGGGTAGACTATCATAAGCTGGTCCGCCAACAGCGCCCAACAACACACAGTCAGCTTCGCGGCACGCTGCCAGTGTCTCCTCAGGTAACGGACTGCCACAGCTCTCGACAGCCTGTCCGCCAATCAAGTACTCCTGGAACCAAAAGCTGTGTCCATAGCGATCCGCTATGCGCTCTAGCACCCTCACAGCGGCCGAGACTATCTCGGGTCCGATACCGTCGCCCTTGAGCAGGGCTATCCGCTTAGCTGGTATCTCAGAAGATACCGTTGTGGAGATTTGATTCATCGCAAACCGCCCTTTGTGATCAGAGCTATCAACCCATCATTGTCAATGATATTCGTTAGGAACGCAGGAAACGACGCGAAGTGATATTCGCTGCCTTGAGTGCTGTTTGTGATGACACCTTGCCGGTAATCCGCAGACAGCTCGTCTCCCTCTTCAACCTTGGAGCTCGCTTCGGGACACTCGATGATCGCCAGACCGATATTGATGGCATTGCGGTAAAAGATCCGAGCGAAGCTCTCAGCGATGACCAAGGAGACACCACTCTGCTTCAATACCAGTGGCGCGTGCTCTCGCGATGAACCGCAACCGAAGTTCTTTCCCGCAACGATGATATCTGCATACTTGAGCTTATGATGGAAGTCTGGATCGATATCCTCCATGGTATGTGTCGCCAGCTCGTTTATATCAGTGATGTTCAGGTACCGCGCGGGGATGATGACGTCGGTATCGACGTTGTCGCCATATCTGATGACTCTGCTCATTGCTCCACCGTCTCTTTGGGATTGAGCTCCTTTAGTTCGGACTGTACGCGCGCTGTCTCGTACTCTCTCGTTGTTGTGGATCCACATGCTGTTGTGGCTTCTTGCGCTGCTGTGGCCTCGCATAACCCCGCAGGGTGGATTATGTAGCCTGCGACTGCACTGGCTGCGGCTACAGCTGGACTGGCGAGATATATCTCGGAGTCCACATGCCCCATGCGACCAACGAAGTTGCGGTTGGAGGTGGCCACGGCCTTCTCCCCTGCTGCCAGTATGCCCATGTGTCCACCCAGACACGGACCGCAGGTTGGCGCGGATACCAGAGCGCCAGCCTCGATGAATGTCTCAATCAATCCTCGGCGCAAAGCCTCCAAATAGATCGCTGGAGTCGCTGGTATGATGATGGTACGTACTCCCTTCGCCACTTTGCGACCCTTGAGGATCTGCGCGGCAATCATCAGGTCCTCTAGTCGTCCGTTGGTACAGGAGCCGATAAAACTTTGGTCGATATGGATTCTCTCGCTCGCTTCGATTTGTTGCAATGTTCGCGTATTGGAGGGAAGGTGTGGAAAAGCGACCGTGGGCTGAATGCTGCCCAAATCGATTGTGATGATCCGCGAATACCCAGCTTCCGCGTCGGCTGCGAATACACGCGGCGGATTGGCTCTGTGCTCCTCCAGGTAAGCCAGCGTGATCTCGTCCACTGGAAAGATGCCGTTCTTGGCCCCGGCCTCAATCGCCATATTACAGATACAGAACCGATCACTCATCGATAACGCCGCCACGCCTGGTCCACAAAATTCCAGGGACTGATACAGCGCGCCGTCCACGCCGAGTATGCCAATCAGTGTGAGGATGACATCCTTTCCTGATACCCATGGGCGCAGAGCACCGTGCAATTCGACCTTGA
>JAAYYH010000140.1 GCA_012515495.1 Coriobacteriaceae bacterium
ACGGCTCGTACCATCGATCTGGTTGCCCCCATCGGCAAAGGTCAACGGGGCTTGATCGTATCGCCACCAAAGGCAGGGAAGACCACAATCCTCAAGGATATCGCCGCCGCTATCAGTGCCAATGATCCCAAAGTGCATCTGATGTGTCTGCTTGTCGATGAGCGTCCTGAAGAGGTAACAGACATGGAGCGCTCGATAAAAGGTGAGGTTATCTCATCGACTTTTGATATGCCTTCCGAGAATCATATCGCCGTTGCCGAGTTGGTAATCGAACGCGCTAAGCGTCTGGTTGAGATTGGTCAGGATGTTGTCATCCTTCTGGACTCTATCACGCGCCTAGCGAGGGCCTACAATCTGGCACAACCTGCATCGGGACGTATCCTGTCGGGCGGTGTCGATTCCACGGCACTATATCCTCCAAAGCGCTTTCTGGGCGCTGCTCGCAATATCGAGGGTGGCGGTTCTTTGACCATCTTGGCTTCTGCGCTCATAGATACGGGCTCCAAGATGGATGAGGTTATCTTTGAGGAGTTCAAGGGCACAGGTAATATGGAACTCAAGCTGGATAGAGCTTTGGCAGACCGCCGTATCTTCCCAGCTATCGATCCTGTTTCCTCTGGAACCCGTAAGGAGGAGCTACTACTCGACTCGCAGGAGGCACCGCTGATCTGGGCTGTCCGTCGAATTTTGGCAAATATGAACAGCACTGAGCGATCAATGGAGATGTTGATCAAGGCACTCAAACAAACTCAGAATAACGCCGAATTCCTGATGAGAACTGCTAGGAAAGCCCAACAGCGCAATAACCTCTCAGAAGCAATGGAGCTGTAGGCGAGCATTGGCTGCGCTATGCCTTGGAGCCGAATAGGCTCTAGTTGCAGGCGAAAGCTTTCAGCGGATGAAGTTGGTCCAGTTGCGGTTCACCATAACGGCGGGTTGGATGCCCTGTTGTCTTCCCGCCTCCAAGGACTTGAGCAACCAAGCCATATTGGCACCGAGCTGATAGGCTATGTCCATACCTTCCAGATCTTGGGCTACCTGCTCGGGATTCTGACCAAAGATCATTGGCCAATACAGTGAGCTCACCACTGGCATCTGCGAGATGAGGAAGTACTTGTTGATCTGATCCAGTGCAGAAGTGGAGCCAACTCGACGCGCGCAAACCAGTGAGGCCCCTGGCTTGAAGGCAAAGCTCCTGCTAGCGGCAAAGAACACCCTGTCCAGTACCGACTTAAGCGAACCGTTGATACCAGCATAGAAGACAGGCGAGCCGATTATCACACCGTCAGAGCCTTGGATAGCCTCAATGATCTCGTTGACCACATCGTCATCGCCAAAGACGCAGCGTTGTGTTCCTGCGCAACTGCCGCAGGCGGTGCAGGGTTTTATCGGGTCATCTCCAATCCAGATGATCTGGGTTTCAATGCCGTTATCCTCGAGTCCAGAGGCAGCTTTGCAGAGCGCGGTATAGGTCGAGTTCTTCTGGTGTGGACTACCGACTATCAACAGTGCTTTCACGGTTTTCTCCGATTCTCGTCAAACTGAACAATCTCCGAGGCCCGATAGTGAGCCTCTTGCTACGGCACACGAAGCTTCAGCTCAGGCGTTTGATCCAAAGCACGAAAGCATCGACCACCGATTGTAGGAATCCCCGTGCGCTCTCACTGGCAACGCTGCCATCTTCGGCCAGCATCGAGGTAACCTCGCCAACATATGCTTCTGGCTGTGGCATTACGGCCACATTTAAGAATACCAGCGTCTGTCTGAGATGATGGTTTGCGCCAAATCCGCCTATCTTCCCGGGTGACACACTGACAACCACAGCTGGCTTCCCGCTCCATTTATTGCTGCCATAGGGCCGCGATCCCACGTCCAAGGCGTTTTTCATGACCGCGGGGTATGACCGGTTGTGCTCCGGAGTGACAAAGAGGAAGGCATCGACTTTGTCCAGCTGCTCGCGGAAATCCAACCACTCCAGAGGCACGTTGCCGTTGGAGTCAAGATCCTGGTTGTACATTGGCAGCTTCTCCGCGGAGATGAATGAAGCGTTGTATCCCTGAGGAAGTTGTTCGACAAGGTGATTGGCGATCTTCCTGCTAAAAGACTCCCTACGATAACTACCCATGATCACGCCGATTACTGTGTCGCTCATGGTGACCTCCCGTTCAACGTGCGGTTGTTTTTCTCGCCAAGATGACCCTGCGTCGCGCCAGCGCGAAACTGCCAGAGGTGATTGCGTCAGTAATGTAGGATCACAGGCGTTCCCAACTCAATCATATTATACAGCTGCTGGACGTTGGACCAAGGCATATTGATGCAGCCATGCGAGCCGTTGTAGAGATACCAATCGCCACCAAAGCGTGGCTGCCAGTTGGCATCGTGCATGCCGATGCCTCCCCAAGTTATCCGAATCCAAAAACTCACGGGTGCATCCCATTCGTAACCGCCGTCAGGTGTTCTTGGTCCACGCAGGACGGCCGGACTCGATTTCTGCAATACGTCATAGACACCAGAAGCGGTACTGCGACCACCCCAGGGAGCACCGGTGACGACATCGGATTCCAGTACTATCTGCCCATCCTGCACGTAGTAGAGATACTGGGTTGTGAGATTGATCTCGACAAAGGTATCGCCCCAGTCAGGATTCTCTCGCACAGCAGCAGTCTGGAGGTAGAACGGTTCACGTACCTGCTCCATATGGCTGGTTATTGCCTCCTTGATAGCCGCGACTTCGGCTGCTTGATCTATCTGCCAGCCGTATGTCCCGCCAGAAACCGTTGCCGATTTGCCGTCAGCTGTGATGAAAG
>JAAYYH010000141.1 GCA_012515495.1 Coriobacteriaceae bacterium
ACTTCCTGCCGATTTGCTTCTCGCTGTCTTACTGCTAATCTCTTTACGCAATCATGTCTGCGCACCATTGTGAACGATTGTCGCCTGTTCTTTTCGCGCCGTTACCTCAATGTGCTTTTTGCCCGAGTAATTCTGTCACATCTTCCTGCTGGAATAGTACTCGTGCACCAAACTCCTGTAACCCAAACGCTTAAGCGTTTGGTAATCTACACGATAGTTAGCGTGGCTAAAATGTCCGGAGGCAACATAGCGGACGTAGAGCTGCAGGTAGAAATCGATCTCCTTGAGGCCATCGCTGCTATTGATTAAAGGGAAGAACCAGCGCGACCAGGTTAGGTCGTTAGCATCACCACCTTCATAGAACTTGCGATTGAACACTCTGATCAGGGCTTTCATCGCTCGCTCCGGTTGAGCGCCCTTTCTCAGCATCCAGCGATGCAGCGCCCTCGACTTACGGCGAATCTTTCCTTTGAGCTTGTCCTTCGTTACGCGAGAAAGATCGATTGTGCCATTATGATATGAGACTCCCAGGAAATCCCACTTCTCGCAGGGTCTGATCAGTTGTTCTTTCTTCTTGTTGATATTCAGTCCATACGCCTCGAGTAATTCGTTGATCTGCGCTTTGCACCTAACGATCTCTTCCTCGTTGTTGGCGAACACGATGATGTCGTCGGAATAGCGCGCATAGGGCAACCCTTGGATGATAAAGCAGTCATCCATTTCGCGAAGATAGAGATTAGCTAGGAAAGGGGATATTGGTGTTCCCGCCATCACGCCGCGCTTCTCCTCTGTAAGCACGCCCTCGATGTAGGCTTTATCAGCAGTTAGCAGTGTGGTGAGAAAATCAAGTAACTGCGAGTCATCCGAGATAACATCGGCCAGAATTGGCAGAAGCAGAGGGATTTGGATACTATTGAAATAATCACTGATATCGAGCTTGTAGCACCACATGGTATCGATGCCGGGAGTACGGACGATGGTGCGGATAGCTTTATGGGCACCATAATCACGCCTGAATGAATAACAACCTCGTGGTTGGTGGTCATCATAGGCAAACAGCAGGAACGCCAGTAGCTTTAAAACCCACATTTCCTGAGACGCAAAGCAGTAGACAACTCGCTTCTTATTGGTACCCAACTTGTTGATCAAGTGTTTTGTCGGATAACCAAAGTCCTCGCCGTCACGGATCCGCTTCACGATTGGCCGATACGCAGCCTGTTCGATTATCTTGGCCAACTCTTCGTCATCATGTTTATTCAGATGGCCTTTTTGTTGCTTATAAAGGTAGAAGTCCTGCCAGACATCAGCGTTGTCCATCAAGTCGACGAGGCTCATCTCTGGTGGTCCTTTCCAGTGACAACACGTATCCGGAATCGTAAGTTGTCTGAGGCCGCACGTTGCCAATCGTATCGAATCAGGAGAGGAAAGGGAAAGTCGCTTTGAAGACAGCGGAGCTGTCACAGGACTGAACGTCAATCGGCTACCTGCAAAGCCCAGATAATTGACGCTTCACCCCACCGCAGGAACAAGCTTAGCTTGCGTTTCCCTTTCCTGCTCCTATTGTGCTATTAGACCACTTATTTTGGCAATAGCAAGACCCGATTATGTCATGGAATACAATAAGACTTCCAATCATCTAATCCATCACACAATTGCGAGCAGTGTCTCTATCTGCCGCCGTCTTCCAAGCAGTAATAATACTTAGTCAAGCCGTACTTTTCCTGGACTTTGCATTCGCCACAAATGCAACCTTTTGCTTGTTCGATGCATGAACTCTTCTCATAGGCACAGAACAACTTCTCGGCATGGATCCTCTCATCCATGTCACCAATCAACAGCAACACATTCGAGGGCATGGATTGGACCTTACAGGTGAACTCGTAGCTCGGACAAACCAGGCACTTGCATACCAGCAGATTGGCCTTGGTCTTCTCAACGGTTGACATCTTCTCCTCCTTCTAACGAGTTTTTTGTCTTCACGGCATTCAATCCTGCCAGATAACCAAAGGTCATCGCTGGCCCTAACGTGCTCCCGGCTCCCCAGTAGGCGTTTGCCGTTGGTGAAGCGATGCAGTTGCCAGCAGCAAAAAGTCCGGGAATAGCTGTGCCATGGGTATCGAGTACCTGTGACTTGCTGTTGATCATCGGACCACCATTGGTATCCAATGTCCCTGCTCCGAGGATTATCGCGTGGTAGGGGCCTTCGTCTGACAATGGGTACATAGTGATATTCTTTGATCCGAGGTCAGGCCACTGGGCATCGGGTAGCGTCGGTGGGAAGGTGGTCCATTCACGGTCGTAGGCATATTCGCCGCGATGGAAATCCTCGTCAACTCCCACAACAGCGAAACGATTGAAGCGACTTACCGTTGCAATCAGGTTTTGAGTGAAACCGGGGTCGAGAGCAAAACCCCCTGTCTGGGGTGCCAGTTGTCCAAGACGGTCTGCGATTGAGACAGCCAGCGCGTCAAGCGTTTGAGCAGTGATGACGTAAGGAGCCTTCGCGCCCTTTGGCGGTAGAGGCGGGAACCCACTCCAAAGCATTGCGGTTCTCTCGTCATAGATCCAGAACAAGAGCATATTCGTCCATTCTGCCTTATTGGCATCCCAGGCAAAATGGACCATTGTTCGGTCCGTATAGTTGCGTTTCTCATTCACCACCCGCAAACCGTACTTATTGACCTCCAGCATGCTGTCACCTATCACATAGAAGACATTGTGAACGCCTGATGGATCAGTGAGTGCTTTCTCAAGTACGATCTCTGCGCGCCAAGCACCGGCAGTATTCGCGGGCATGGCTCCAATCTCCACGGCGAGCTTAAAGAAGTCACCAGTATTCTCTGGCGCAGCACAACTGCCAAAATGCGGTCCACGTTGTAACCGAAGCATCATCTCAGAGTCGTGAGAGTAGCCGCCAGAGCCAAAGACCACAGCTTTCCTGGAATGCAATGCAACCACTTCTCCGCTTGCTGTTGTGGCTTCTATGCCAGCGACATCTCCCTGTGAGCTTTGAATGATATCTGTCACGCGATGATCCAATAGTAACGGAATATCATGAGCCACAGCCCAGGCATTCATCTGACGGATAAGCTCGACTCCATAGGCAAGTTGACCTTTGGCGTCTTGTGTATAGAGCACCCTGCCCCGAATCAGCTTGTTCTCGGGGATAGCCTCCTGATAATCAACCTGCGGCTGACCCGTCCAATTGATCTCTTGGATTGGATTGATGGCTCCAATACCAGAAAGGTAATCGACCATCTCCGCTGCATGATCGTAATAAGAGTCGAGCATCTCGAATTCGTGGTCTGGTAGCCCTAGCTTGGGGTCATCGGGATTATAGAGTTGCGGATAAGAGTAATGGGCCATGTAACGGACGGCATCCTCTTTAGAGTCAACAATACCCAGCTCACGTTGGAATCGATTATTTGGGATCCAGAATCCACCGCCGGAACGGATAGTCGTACCGCCATAACTCTTGGCTTTCTCCACCATGATGACGTCAGCACCTGATGAACGGGCAGCAATCGCGGCGCTGTAGGCAGCGGCTCCACTGCCCACTACAATGACGTCTGCTTCATGATGCCATGTATTCTCCGTCATCGAACCGGTCACCTCCTTACTGTTGCTTTTGATGCTCTTCGCTACCTTCGGTGCAATAGAAATCGAGCTCCAGCCCTGCCTGTTCATACACCGGGCATGTGGGACAGATGCAACCTCGCTTGACTGTTATACAGTTGCTGGCTCCCGTATCGTAAAAGCAATACCCCAGCGGCTCATCACAGTCAAAATATGAGGGGCAACTACTACAGACACACAGTACCTCTGCCGCACTCCTGTCAATTGGCTTGCCCTTATCCTCTGTCATTTGATTTCCTCCTTATCCAAGATCGTTGCCATTGTCCATGATGA
>JAAYYH010000142.1 GCA_012515495.1 Coriobacteriaceae bacterium
GGAAGGAACTGGATATGTCATTTCTGGATAAGAGACGAGCAAGTGTATCGACTACCAGAACTGCATCAGTACCACAAGCTACAACCAACATCTTCGTGCGCAACCCGAACCTGTTCATTGCAGTCGTTGCGATTTCTGTGACATTGGCTGTGGGAGGTTCGGTTCTTGCTGGTCTTATGATTGTTGAGTCAAAGGAGTTACACAGGCAGTTGTCTGCAGAATCGGTTTCTGTAGTGGTGGCAAATCGTAACTTGGTTATTGGAGAAACACTTGACAAGGCAATGCTGACTACAGCGGATATCCCACAAGCATTCGTCAGCGCAGGCGCGCTGAAAGACATCTCTCAGGCAATTGGCAGACAATTGACTGTCGCGGCTGGAAAGAATACACAAATCACTACGCAGATGCTCTCGGGCGAAGGGAATGTCTCAAGTTTGGCTAATGCAGTGAGTGACAAAATGGTTGCTACCTCTGTCGCGGTATCTGCGGAAACCGGCCTTGCTGGTCTGTTACTTCCTCAAGATAGGATCGATCTGTTGGTCCATGGAGAAGTCATTGCCAAGAATGTACGTGTCCTGGCTTTGGACGGTTCACTTTCCGGCAATGAAGGTAGCTATACAACCGTAACGCTTGAGCTAACGACAGACATTGCCTGTGTGTTGCAATCCGCCCAAGATAGCGGTGGCCACATCCGACTCGTGGTGCATTCTGCCAGTGATAAGGAAAGTGGTGAATGAAGGTGGGGAGGTTGGATCATCGCGGGAATCTGGATGCGGGAATACAAACGGGAAAACGGGACAGATTAGAAACGGATTTAGCTCTTTCACATCTGAAAACCGATGTTCAAACAGAATTGGTGTCACGTATCTCAGAACTTGGCTCAGCACCAACGCAGGTAATCATCAGGGAGATCATCGAAGACGTGTGTGCGAAGGTGATTTCAACCAGTGGTTTGAGACTGGATCTTGTCGATTATCGTCGAGTGATCAAGGACATCATCGATGACTTCCTCTTCTTGGGACCGCTGCAGCCATTCCTAGCAGATGACGATGTAACAGAAATTGCGGTGAACGGCTCGCAGTGTATTTTCATTGAGCGCTTTGGTCGGATGGAACTTACAGGTTCACGTTTCGCTGACGAGTCTCATCTTAGGAGGATCATCGACAGGATTGGTCAGGAAGTGAATCGCAGGTGTGATGAGCAGAGTCCGCTGATGGACGCACGGCTTCAAGATGGCAGTAGGGTGAACGCGGTGATTGCGCCAATCTCATTCAATGGCTCTGCCTTAACTATCCGAAAGTTCAATCGTGAGCACATGACTGATAGTGATTTGTTGCGAGAAGAGAGTCTTTCGCCAGCGATGTTGTCATTCCTGGAAGCAGCCGTTAAGGGAAGGTGCTCTATTGTCGTGGCAGGTGGGACTGGGTCGGGGAAAACAACCTTACTCAATGTCCTCTCCCGTTTCATCCCTACACACGAACGAGTCGTCACTATCGAGGATGCTGCCGAATTGCAGCTTTCTCTGGAGAATCTGGTGGCGCTGGAAGCACGTCCTGCCAATATTGAGGGAGTTGGGGCAGTCACAATCTATGATCTGGTAGTGAACGCGCTCCGGATGCGTCCAGACAGGATCGTGGTGGGCGAATGTCGGGGCATCGAAGCCTTGGATATGATCAATGCCATGACAACCGGACATGATGGATCGCTTACCACTATCCACGCAAACGATGTCATCACGACTTTCACCCGACTTGAGAACATGATCAGACGCGCTGTCCAAACGTATGAGTCAAGAACAATACGGGCGATGATTGCACAAGCGATTGATCTTGTGGTGGTGGTCAAGCGCTTTAGTGACGGTTCGCGCAAAATCAGTTCGATCACAGCGCTGATGGGCATGGAGGCAGATGTCATCACAACGGAGGAACTCTTTCGCTTCGAGCAGACCGGCGCTGGCGCAAGGAATGGCAAATGCGGCTCTGGGGTAATGGGGTGCTTCGTCGGTTGCCAAAACCCAGTACCTGAGCTGATAAAGCGCATTGAATCATGGGGAGGTATGGTTGACCAAAGCTGGTTTTATGATGTTTGTCCAACTACTGAAGGAATTCAAAGAATATGTCGATAGCTGTGATACTTATCGGAGTTGCCTCCGCCTTCATTTCGACACTTGCAGTGTTGTGTTGGCACGCGATCAAGGTGACTAGACAGGACGAATACTATGTCCAAAACCGTTCAGCTTCAATCAAGAAACCTGAAGTTAGTCGTCGAGCCTTGCTCGGCATAGTTGTCATCTTCGCAATCTGCCTTCTAATCCTGAACCCCCGAGTCTCAATTGTCGCACTAGTAGTTGTCGGATCCTCAGCCCTGACAGTAAGACGCGTCATTTTGCGTAATAAGGCAGCTGCCTTTGATAGGCAGCTTCAAAACGCATTGCCGATGGTGGCACAGAATCTTCGCGCTGGTCAGACGATTCAGACAGCCCTTTCAAGCGTGGGCGAATGTATGTCTGATCCCTTGAAACGCGAATTGGCTCGAGTGAATACCGAGGTGACTCTAGCTGGCATGCCATTAGATACCGCTTTGGAATCTTTGGCTCGCCGCACAGATAGTCAGGATGTGGCTTTTCTGGCCACGACCATTGGTGTGCAAAAAGTCGGTGGCGGCAAGATGGCTGAGTTGATAGACACTGTCGCGGCTCGGATTACGCGTAGACAAGCCCTGCGTAGACACATCAAGGCAGTAACCGCTCAGGCTCGGCTGGTATCAAAGATCATCGCCTGCGCCCCTATTACCGTGCTTGCGATGCTCGTCTCAGGTTCGTCAGAGATCGCTAGAACTTTTTGGGATAGTTCTGTATGGCCGCTGGTGATCTTGGTGGTTTTGATATTGGATGCTGTGGGTTTACTCTTTGTTCGCCACATCTACTCCATGCCTATGGATTGATATTGAATCCTTGATCATTGATTGCTTGAAATCACACTCGTACTCTGAGAGGTTTTAGATGCAAAGCGTAGTCATATTCCCCGCAGTCTTATCTGGATGCATAGCAGGCTTGGTTGCTGTCTTGGTTCTGACCCGCATTCTGGATACCAAATCGCAAGATGCCGGTGCCCATGCCCAAGTGTCAAAGCAAAGGCACGCTAAGACTCGAATGAGTGGACGTGATTCACCCTTTTATCAGCTAGCTGAATCGGCGAATGCGGTGGTTCCTATCCCTCACGTTCTGATGATGCGCACTCGCGCTCGTCTTGTTCGGGCTGGACTGGACATTGCACCCGGGCTATGGCATGGAGCGTCA
>JAAYYH010000143.1 GCA_012515495.1 Coriobacteriaceae bacterium
GAAAGTCGCTTGGAGTCGTCAAGACCGCAAAGCATCGGCTCCAATGGAAGCGCAACAGCAGCAACGGTAAGCGGACCAGCCACAGATCCTCGACCCACTTCATCAAGTCCCACGACAACGGCTCCTGCCCCTGCCTGACGTTGAAGTGCGTATAAGGAGTTATCCCGGTGCTCTTCCCTGCTTTGGGCATCAAAACGCGATCGAGCAGCTTTGAGGGCATTTTTCACGCCCAGACGTGGGTCGTCTCGGTAGCGTTGTTCGAGCAACACCAATTCATCGGACCCAGCCGACCTGATTGCGGCTATCATATCTCTGGAATTAGTGTCTTTTCTCATCTCTCCCCCGAGCAACGCTGATAATAATCCCTTGTTGATGAAGGTATCCTCTATCACTGAGCAATCTATCGAGCAATGATACAGCAACAGCTCGCTTCTGTTACAATATATCGCAGGAGTGGGCTGGGTGATCGCGTGCTTTGGCATGAGGAAAGTCCGGACTCCACAGGGCAGGATGCCAGCTAACGGCTGGGCGGGGTGACCCGACGGAGAGTGCCACCGAAAAGAAGACTCCCCTGCTACTCTTGTCTTTTGAGACGAGGGCAAAAGGAGAAAAGCTGAAACGGTGCGGTAAGAGCGCACCAGCGCCTTGGTAACAGGGCGGCTTGGTAAACCCCATCCGGAGCAAGAGCTAATAGGAGTGCTAATGATTGGCCCGATCTGCACTCGGGTACGCTCGCTAGAGTGTGTCGGCGACGACATTCCCAGATAAATGATCATCCACGACAGAATCCGGCTTACAGGCCCACTCCCTCTAAGCTATCTTCAGAGATATGAAAACACACAAGGGTGCTCTGCTGATGCTATTCATCAGTTTGCTGCGGCAGTCCGGATAATGGCAGATTCTCAAGCCAACCACCCAGCCGATCCGGTTCGATCTTAAGCTCCAACAGCTTATGGCGTGATGTCTCTCCGCGCAGTATCCGAACCGAACCTTTGGGTATACCCAACTCTCGAGCGATCAGAGCTATCAACGCGACGTTGGCCTTTCCGTCTGCAGCAGCCGCTCGAACACGAACCGCGATCTCCTTTTGCTCAATAGAGCACCACCCTACCACCAGATCATGCGCAGTACGCGGAGTGACCTTGATGGCGAGGGTGGTGTGGCTTGTCTTACTCAATGCGTAACTATCAGTCTATCTCTTCGATATCCAATTCATCATCGTCGTCGAAGAAATCCATCTCCTCAGCCGCCTCGGTTTGAGGGAACACGGTAGTCGCAGCAACAGAGGCTACGGAAGACGAGGCCACTACCTGCGCAGTCGGCTGAGAGTATTGAGGGACATCGTCCACCGCGACAGCAGCCTTATATTCTCTGACTGCTTTCTCCTCAGCTGGTATCCTTGGTACTGCCGATCCATTATCGAACAGCTGATCCTGTGCGGATACCGCACTGGTCGTGTCACTACCCTGGGGCATCAACTCATCCATTCTCGGCAGCAATTTTTGGGCATCGGCCTGGAAATGGTTGAGCAATGAGAGGTACTCAGTCCTGAATTTCTCACAGGATCCACGTAAACGGTCTATCTCGCCGATGACTCCTTGTTTCTCGGCAAGGGTATCGCGGATGATATCGCGCGCTTTGGACTCAGCCTCACGATAGACCTTCTCTCCCTCACGCCGCGCCTCTTCCATCAGGGCGTCTGCACTGCGCTGGGCTGCTATGAAGGCCTTGGAGATGGACTCCTCCGTTATGCCATTAGATGTTGTGGTGGCCTGGGCTTTCTGCTCCACCTGAGTCAATCTGGCTTCAATCTGAGCAGCCCGCTCCTCAGCTTGAGCCGCACGTTCTTCTGCTGAACGAATGCGCGCATTGGCTTCTGCGCTGAAGCGATTGAGATTATCGATCTCTTCGGCCACTCGCTCTAAGAAGACATCGACTTCCTCAGGGTCATAGCCATGACGGGAGGTACCGAAGCTCTGTTGTTGGATATCCAACGCGGTAATGCTCATAGCCTTTCCTCTCACTAGTCTTTACGGGCAAGATTCTTCGAAAACACCGCGTTTAGCACGCAGCAGGTTTTTAATCATTATATCCTATCGCAAAAAAACCACAGTATCGTTGGATATGGTGACATTCGGCCCGATTATCCCGGATAATCCACATCATCAGAACAACAGCCGGGCAATCAGTTGCAAGAGCAGGATAGCGATGAACGGACTGAAGTCGATACCACCTACTCTGGGGATGAAACGTTTGAAGAGACCTACGAAAGGACCCACAAGCGTGTCAAGCACTCGATAGATATCAGCCAGAATGCCACGACTATGATCGAACCAGGAGAAAATCGCCCAGACAAAGATCATCATACCGTAGAGATTTATCACCTGAAGCAGTACCGATGCCAAAGTTCCACCTATCACGCCAACTCCTCCGCCCTGCGTACGGCAGCCTCAACCGCCCGCTTAACGATTGCCCCTAAGCCATCTGCCGCAAAAGACTCCAAGGCTGCCTGTGTAGTGCCGTTAGGACTGGTGACGATATCCATCAGGTGCTGCGGGCTCTCACCCGTCAGCTCAAGGTAGCGGCTGGTTCCCACTAACGTCTGCACAGCCAGCTTATTGGCCTGTTCAGGGTCAAGGCCAACATCGATACCCGCAGTGGTAAGCTCACGAACGAAAAGGGCGAAATATGCCGGGCCCGAACCATTGATGGCCGTTGCGGCATTGAGCTGCGCCTCATCAAGCAACACTGCCTCACCCATCATGGAGAACAACTCGCAGGCCAAGTCACCTTCCGAGCGTGGTGTCATCTCTGCCACCGCAACTGCGCTCATGCCCGCGCCAACCATCAAAGGAGTATTGGGCATCACCCGGATGACATGGGTATCCTCGAACAGTTCGCAAAGCGTCTGTGTTGTCACGCCTGCGGCGATCGAGATGATCCGTTTTGGATCGAAGTCAGATTCCTGTCTGAGACCAATGGCGATATCCCGCAACATCTGGGGTTTCACTGCGATGATAGCCGTGTTCGGATGTCGGATCATCCCGCCTTCGGCCACAGCCTTGATGCCATAGGTGGTCTCCAGATAGTCTCGTCTACTTTTCTCCGGTTCAGCTACTACTACGGTATCGGGATCGAATAGTGCCCCATTGACCAGACCGGCGATGATGGCCTCCCCCATCTTGCCACCGCCTATCATCGCGATTCGACCGAGTTTCAGTGCGATATCCTGCATATATCAGCCTTTCTCGATGCGTACGGATCAGCGGATGCCGCGCGCGCGCAACAACTCCAGCTCGTCTGCGGTTAGTGCGCTGCCGCGTGTGATCACGAAGACCCTGTCTGCGTAACGATCAACCACAGCATCCAGTGCGCTGGCTACACCGAATGAGAAGTCAAGTATGCGTTTTGCCAGCTCGGGACGGGTTTCGGTAAGACAGACGACAGCCACATTACCGTTCTTCAGGCAACGTGCCACCTGCTCGGCATCTGAATAGGATAGCGGTTTGATGACATCGAGCTGACGGGTTCTGCGGTTGGGCGACGACACTTCGGGATAGCTCTGACGGTTCGTCCGCAGCGGCTGTCGATACCCTGCTCGGGTACCTGCATCCTCACTTTCAGAGGAGAACGCGGCTCGCTCCATCCGCTGCCGCTCCTTTTGCAGGAAAGACAGGGAGTTGACATCCGAACGCGCAAGACCTTCACGATAAGCGTAAGGATCGTCGTTTGCGATAATCGGCTGTGAGCTACGTTGAATCGGTGTTGGTGTGGGTATGCGGTCTTGCGGCTGGCGGGAAAGGCTGGGTGACAATCCGCGCTGTGAGCGAACATCGGATAACGAAACAAGGGGTGCATGGTCATCACTGTGATATTCGCTGCGATCGATACCGAAGGAGCGCTGTGATTCTTGACGAGTTCCGCGCAGATTACGTGACGACATCCCCGTTGAGCCGTAGTACTCCCGCGTACGGCGACCATTGCGTTCGGTAGTGTCGGTATCGTAGCTATCGTAGCCGGAATCGTGATCATATCCCTCTTCGTCGTACTCCTGATCGGGATAAGGTTCATCTTCCCAGAATTCCTCTCGGTTTCCAAAACCAAGACGGCTTTTCAGATCATCCAAAAGCCCCATATGTCTCTCTCCAAATCGATGTGTCAGATAACGCCTTTTGTGTAAATA
>JAAYYH010000144.1 GCA_012515495.1 Coriobacteriaceae bacterium
CAGCGTCTGCCATGGCGCGATAAACGCGAGTCTGGGTCTCCATGTGGGCAGCCGCATCCTCTTTGACATAGGGCAGCCGTACGCGGATGCGTGAGATGCCATCAACTGTGCTGACGGCCGTAGCCAAAGCATCCGGTTTGAAGCTGGCGATGCTGACAACCGTTGTTCCTGGTGAGTGATTGAAGGTATTCCGCACCCGCATGGTCACTTTGCTCTCCAGGGCCAGCTCCGCTGCAGGAGCATGGACAATCTTGGAGCCTGAGCGTGCCATTTGGAACAGTTCGTCTGCAGTGATGCGCTCGAGGATCATCGCATCTTCAACGATGCGGGGATCCGCGGTCATGATTCCGTCGACATCGGTGTAGATATCGACGGTATCGGCACTCAGCGCCACTCCCAGCGCGCAGGCGGTGGTATCACTGCCTCCGCGCCCAAGCGTATGGACGGTACCTTGTTGATCGATACCCTGGAAACCGGCGACAACCGGAACGATCCCTTGGGAGATCAGCCCGCGAATGCGAGATGTGTCGATCTCCTGTATCGCAGCCGCGGCATCGCGCCCATCTGTGTAGATACCGGCTTCGGCTCCTGTGAGCGCACAGGCAGAAATAGTATTGGCGTTGAGCTTTGCTGCTATAACCACCGAGGAGATCACCTCGCCAACACTCATCAGGATATCTAGTTCGTGTTTACTGCACTGATCGCATTCCACCAACGAGAGCAAGGTATCGGTCGCGTAGGGTGCGCCCTTCCTGCCCATGGCTGAAACGACGAGAACCGGCAATCGGCCAGCCGCTTGTTCCTCCCTGACTCTGGATACGATACCAGTGAGGCCTTCTTCAGAAGCTACTGAAGTGCCTCCGAACTTCATGACGACGATATTAGTTGACATCTTGATTCATACTTTCTGTAACGAGTCATATCCTCATAAGGTTCTCTAATCCCACAACCAGGCCCTGATAGTCGCGCACGCTCCTGATGGCTAAAAGTACACCTGGCATATAGGACGATCGATCGATGGAATCATGGCGTATGGTGAGGGTTTGACCAGGTGAACCGAACACCACCTCCTGATGGGCTACGTAACCATCTGAACGGATTGAATGAACGGGAATCCCCTGTACGGATGCGCCACGGGCTCCTTCTCTGCCAACCAGCTCGGTCTCTCTTCCAGGTGAGAGAGAGACGAGGTTAGCCTTGACGCGTTCTTCGGCTATGGACTGCGCAGTGTTGATCGCGGTCCCACTTGGAGCGTCTGCTTTTCCATTGTGATGGAACTCTATAACTTCCGCGTCAGGAAAGAAACACGCTGCGATCTTAGCGAAATGCATCATCAATACGGCTCCGGTGGTGAAATTTGGAGCATAGAACAGGCAGGCTCCCTCAGGCGCGAGACCAACAAGCTCTTCCAATGCCTCACGATCTAAACCGGTGGTTCCAACCACACAGTCGACACCTGTCGGTAAGGCGATACGCAAGTTCGCCTCAACAGCGGTTGGTACCGTGAAGTCTACCATCACGTCTGGTTGCGTCGATAGCAAGGCCTGCTCCAGATCAGAGAATGCCAAAGCGATCTCTTCACCATTGAATAACACCGAGCCTGCTGTGCAGTTGCGATCGAAGCCGGCCACGACCTGCATATCAGCTGACTGTGTGACCGCCTTGACCACCTGTGTTCCCATTCGACCCAGATAGCCACTGACCAATACCTTAATCATACGTGACCCTTCAAATTGCCCATACGCCTGCTTCGGACTCGCATGCGAAGCCAAATCAAGCTAAGTATAGATGTTACAGCAGATAAGAGAACTCCTGTTCGAGCGCATCTGTTTTCAACGGACTGATTATTGCCAGAGTCGGTTTCTGGGACAGGATACGATCCGCTACACGTTGCGTATCAGCCAGAGTCACCGTACGATAACGATCGAGTATCTCGTCAAGTGAAAAAAGCGGCAGATCGCTGACGGCGTTCTTTCCCAAGCGTGTCATACGTGAACGCGTAGACTCCATACCCAAGACTGTAAGGCCGATAGTGTACTCGCGCACCCTGTTCAATTCCTCTTCCGTGAGTCCCTTCTCCATTGCGATACGTAACTCATGATCGATGATCCCAATCACTTCCGAGAGATTAGTTGGGCGTGTTCCAGCATAGACGCTGAACTGCGAAGCGTTGAGATACGGTATCGACCCGGCATGGACCGCATACGCTAAGCCGCGTTTCTCGCGGATCTCCTGGAACAAACGCGAGGACATACCTCCACCTAACGCGATCTCCAAGAGAGTCGCAGCAAAGCGGTCGTCATCTCCCAGGGCGATACCGGGCATGCCAAAGAGGAGATGTGCCTGCTCAGTGTCTTTCTCCATGAATGAGAAATTCAGTCGGGCGGGCTCGATGACCAGATCCCGCGGATTATGCTGGCCAACAGGCATGGAGCCGAGGTAGCCGGCGCAAGTTCTCACCAACAGATCATGGTCGACATTACCGCAGGCGACTACTACACAGTTCGCAGCCGCGTAGTGCCTCTGATGATAAGCGACACAATCCTGGTGTGTGAACCCACCGACGATCTGACGGGTGCCCAGTATCGGGCTACCCAACTGATGTGTTGGGAACATGGCTTGAGTGAACAAGTCGTAGATATGGTCATCAGGGGTATCCTCAGAGCGAGCGATCTCCTCAATGACGACTTCCCGCTCTGAATCGATGTCGCTTTGGTCGAATAACGATCGTAAAACCATATCACTGAGAACCTCGGTGGCTTTATCCAGGTGCTCATCGACGAAACGCGCGTAATAACAAGTGTATTCCTTGGAAGTAAAGGCATTCAATTCCGCGCCCATGGCGTCGAATTCCATGGAGATCGCCAGCGCGTCGCGACTGGGAGTTCCCTTGAACATCATGTGTTCCATGAAATGGGAAAGCCCCAACTGTTGGGGTCGCTCGTCACGCGAACCCACGCGGAACCAGACACCCAAAGAGACGGAATGCACAGCATCCATCTGCTCTGAGATCACCTGTATGCCGTTGTCCAGGAGTGTTGACTGATAGAACACCTATCAGAACCATCCTTTGCGTCCGAATACGTACATTTGCTCGAATTCAGGTTGAGATTTCATCAGGTAGATGACTCCTTCGACGATTCCGATGACCGCCATTGCCGCCGGCGCGATGCCAAAGGTGATGCAACCGCCCACAATGCTGACCAACAGCATTATCAGACCTTCGTTGCGATAACCGAGATAGAACTTGTGGATGCCCAGACTGCCAAGAAGGATAGCGAGTACACCTGCGACAACACGATCCTTATCGGTTCTGGCCACCGGGGGGTAATTGGCTTGCTGGTAGTATGGTTGTTGTGGCTGGCCGTAAGGCTGTTGCTGATAATAAGGTTGCTCAGCTTGGCCATAGGGTGGCTGTGTCTGCCCGTACGATTGGTTGGTTTGCGAATACGGTTGTTGAGCCGCTTGACCGTAAGTCTGCTGCGCAGCGTCATACGGTTGTCCTGTTTGAGCATAAGGATCCTGGGGAGGACTGTACGGCTGTTGAGTAGCATACACAGCATCCGCACTGAAGGGCATAGCCTGTTCTGTTGCTGGCGGCTGTACTTGAGCATACGTTTCCGCGGCTGCTTCAACGGTTAGTGGTGACTCGGTCGGAATTGGTTGAGACGACGGTACTTCAATGTCGGAGATATCCGCGATAATAGCCGGCTGTGGTTCTGCTAACGGCTCAACGGGAATCTGCTCGAGTGGCTCTTTCTGCTCATCCATTTTCACTCCTTACCAAGGTTTACTGATAATAAAAGGAATTGTATTCCAATACAGTACTACGCCCGCATCACGTTTTCAAACGGTAATACGAGCGTAGCGGTATTGAGGCTAAAAAGCTCAGCTGATTAGTGGCGTCTACGTGGCCTTTTGTCGTCATAGCCAGCTGTTCTGTCATTTCCGTTTCTGCGGCCATCAGTCTTATCGTGGCTACGATGACCTTCTTCTCTTGGTGCGCTTGAGGCGGGAGCTTCGGGTTTATTCAGACGGTCCAATGATATCTTGTCACGACTGTCGATCTCGATAATCTTGACTGTTACCTCATCACCGATATTCAAGACATCTTCAACCTTGCCAACTCGACCATTAGCCATGCGGCTGATATGCAGCAGACCATCTTTACCGGGGAGCAGTTCGATAAAAGCGCCGAATGGCTGGATCGCTACTACACGTCCAAGGTATTCCTCGCCGACCTCAGGAACCTTGATGATATTCTCGATACGACGTTTAGCTTCTTCGCCACCAGTGTCCTTGGAGGCGATGTAGACAGTACCATCTTCCTGGATCTCGATAGTAGCCCCTGTATCCTCCTGGATACCACGTATCACTTTTCCGCCTGAACCGATAATCTCACGGATCTTGTCCACGGGAACCTTGATGGAGATGATCCGCGGAGCATGTTCGCTGAGCTTCTCTCTTGGTTCGGCGATAGCCTCACTCATCTTGCCCAAAATGAAAGCACGTCCCTTTTTAGCCTGAGCAAGAGCATCGGCAAGGATATCCACTGATAAACCTTTTGCTTTGTTGTCCATCTGAAGAGCAGTAATGCCCTTTTCGGTACCACAGACCTTGAAATCCATGTCGCCGAGAAAGTCCTCCAGCCCTTGGATATCCGAGAGGATCGCGACTCTCTCCCCTTCTTTGATCAGGCCCATGGCGATACCGGAAACCGGTCTCTTGATAGGCACACCGGCATCCATCAAAGCCAGTGTTGACCCGCAGGTCGATGCCATCGAGGAAGATCCGTTGGATTCGGTGACCTCTGATACTATCCTGATGGTATAGGGGAATTCTGATTCTTCTGGCAACACGGGGATCAGGGCTCGTTCCGCCAATGCGCCATGCCCGATCTCGCGGCGCTTGGGAGCGCCGATACGACCGACTTCTCCCGTGCAGTATGGTGGGAAATTGTATTGATGGATGTAACGCTTGCCCGGTGCGGGATCGATAGTGTCCAAACGTTGCCATTCATTGAGCATACCGAGTGTGAGAACCGAAAGCGCTTGCGTCTGTCCGCGAGTGAACCGGCCCGAACCGTGAGCGCGTGGAAGATAACCGGCGGTGATGGTGATTGGACGGATCTCATCAACAGCACGACATCGACGCGCTCCCCTGTTGAGAGCACCATCTCGCGCATCGCTTTCTTCTCCAGTTGTTTGAGCTGAGCGGTGATCTGCTTACCCCAGACTGATTGCTCCTCGTCGGAAAAACTCGCCTTGATCTGGGATTTCAATTCAGCGACATTGGCGATACGAGATTGTTTGTCCGCGTCTCTCAGGACGTCACTCATTTGCTGAAGATACGGTTCGATGCGTGTTTGAACCTCAGGGATAGAATCCCCGAGATAATATTCGCGTGGCTCAGGAGCCACCTGATCGATGAAATGTTGCTGTACAGCACAAAACTCGCCGATGACCTTCTGACCGAACTCCATGGCAGCGAGCATATCTGCCTCTGCGATCTCGTCTGCTCCAGCTTCGACCATCGAGATATAGTCCGCGGTACCAGCCAAAACCAGTTCCAGATCGGAGTTCTCCTCCTCTTGGAATGTTGGATTGACGATGAACTCTCCACTGTCACGATCGCGACCGATACGTACACCGGCCGCCGGGCCATCGAAGGGAACCCCGCCGATCATCAGCGCAGTTGAAGCGCCCATAATGGAGATGATATCGGGCTGATTGCTCTGATCGGCAGAAAGCGGCATAGCCACGATCTGTACCTCGTTACGGAATCCATCCGCGAATCCGGGACGGATGGGTCGGTCGATCATCCGTGCCGTTAATGTGCCTTTATCTGAAGGACGGGTCTCACGCTTGAGGTATCCTCCGGGAATCCTGCCTACCGCATACATCCTTTCGATGAAATCGACGGTAAGTGGCATAAAATCGTAGTCTTTGCGCTCATTGGATACCACTGCTGTGACCAAGACGATAGTGTCGCCCTGCGTGACAACAACAGCTCCGGTTGCCTGTCTTGCGATCTCTCCGGTAGTGAGTGTGTACTCCTTGCCGTAAAGTTCAAATGTTTCTGTGATCTTAGTCATGTAATCTCTTCTCTGATCCTTTAACGCCCCAATGCGTTAAAGCCTCTTTTCCTCGTTCAGTTGGCTATCTTCCACGTTTGGATTCTCAATGGTGTTCTGGTTTGTGTTCCAGGTGAAAGACTGTCAGACACACCATAAGCCCCAGACTATCTGTCGGGGCTTATGGTTGCAAGAACGAAACGCTGTCTGTCAAGCATCGTAGCTTGTCAGATATTGTCGCGGATGCCAAGCCTGGCGATAAGCTGGCGATAATTCGTGACATCCTTTTTCTTGATGTAGGTCAACAGCCGACGCCGTTTACCAACCAACATCAACAGACCGCGACGGGTATGATGGTCCTTCTTGTGAACTTTCAGATGTTCGGTAAGGTCCTTGATGCGCTGCGTGAGCAGAGCTACCTGTACTTCTGCCGATCCTGAGTCCTTCTGGTCTCTACCGAATTCCGCGATGATCTCTGCGGTTCTTTCCTTGCTGAGAGGCATTTCTCCACCTTTCGGGTATCCACCTTGTGCCAAGTGACGCGTTGGTGGTAACGACATCCCGAGCAGAAGGTATTTGCATAACCTTGCCATTATAGCGTATCAGTAGATTTCATGTATCGAGACTGATGAGAAAGTCCAATGATTTCAGATGGATTGACAGATGTGAATGCAACCATCGTTGCGCGAAGTCCAACATGGATCTTCCTAGTTCAGAGTATTCGCTGAGACAATAGGCCTCTAATTCCATGAATCGGCTTTGCAGCAGTGTATGAGCCCACATCAACCTGTCTGCATCCATCAGGATAGTGGTATCCAGATAGCCATTATCTTTACATAATCGGCACTGAATGCCCCCCTCCAAGAAGGAGAATGCCAACTTGGTTCCTGTCACCACGTTAACCGGACTACCACAGACCGCGCAGTTGAGCAGGGCTGGACGATACCCGAGCTGCGCGGTGGCTTTGATGATGTAAGCGGCAACGATCAGGTCGATACCGCAGTGCTCGGCATCGCCGATACAACGCAGGGCTTCGAGACTTAAAGGATACAGCCGTGGTTCGATGACGTTGTCGCGTGAGACCTTGTCCAATAATTCAACGATTACCGCAGCTCCTGCAGAATGCTCAATATCCCTGCGGCAGGCTTCGTTGGTCACCCAGCTCCTGACTTCAGTGATCACGTCTAATGATCGTCCGGTATGCACCAGCAGATCGACGGCCGAATAAAGCTCCAGATGCGCACCAAGCTTGGATCCAGGACGACGCGAACCTTTGGCGATTGCCCTCAACTGCTTTCCGACCTCAGAGAATAATGTGATTATCAAGTCGGTCTCACCGAGCTTGGTCTTCTTCAGCACTAGCGCACGAGCACTGTAGGTGGGCACTATAATCCCTCACCATAGCCAAAACGACGTATCTGCGAGGCATCCTTGCGCCACCCTTTTCTGACTTTGACACGTAAATCGATGTAAACGCGTTCTGCCAGGAAGCGCTCCAGATCCTCTCTCGCCTGGGTTCCTATCGCTTTGACCTTCTCGCCCTGCTTGCCGATGATCATGCCCTTTTGCGATTCGCGCTCAACGTAGATGGTTGCGTATATCGAATAAAGCCTGCGTTTGCTGTCGTGTTTCAGTTCATCGACTTGAACACCAACAGCATGCGGCACTTCGTCGAAGGTCGAGATAAGGATCTTCTCACGAATGAACTCGGCGATGATCACCTCAAGTGGTTGATCAGTAGTGGTGTCAGCAGGAAACCAGCGCGGCCCCTGTGGGAAAAAAGCAGTTACGGTTTCCACAAAACTAGTGATATTCAAACCTGAAACTGAGCTGAGAACCACGATCGCATCCCAATTCAGATGTTTCTTCGCAGCTTCTATCTGAGTTTCGGCCTGCCCTTCTCTGGCTAGGTCGGCTTTTGAGATCACCAGGACCTTTTTCGCTGGGATCTTGGCGATTAGCTGCATGATCCAGATGTCTCCCCTACCAAGCGGTTTGGAGACATCGATCAACAGCGCGATAACGTCGACTGATTCAAGACTCTTTGCTGTCGATCGATTGAGTTCCTCTCCGAGGGCATCTATCGGCTTATGCAGCCCAGGCGTATCAACCAAGATGAGTTGGTAGGTATCGCTGTTGAGTACCGCTCGGAAGCGATGCCGGGTGGTTTGAGGGACCTGTGAGGTGATTGCCACCTTCTTGCCGATAATAGCGTTAATCAACGTCGATTTACCGGAGTTTGGTCGTCCCACCAAGGTGACGAAACCGCTTTTAAACTGGTTGGGGTCAGTGGTCATGTTCTATCCGATCAATCGAAACAAGGCGTGTAGATAGATAATCGATCCGCCGATAACGGCAGTGATGGCGAGGATCAGCACCATGCCGGCACCGACATCCTTGATAATCTTCGCCAGAGGATGGAACTTTGGAGAAACCAAATCGATCAGAGTCTCCAAAGCGGTATTCAGCATCTCGAAGGCGAGCACCAATCCGATCAAGATGAGTATCGCGACCCACTCCAAAGCTTGTAACTGCAGCCCCAAGGCTGCCAGAATCGCCAAGACAGCGACGATAAGGTGGATACGCATATTGCGTTGAGTCGTTATCACTTGGAAGATTCCCTGAAAAGCATAGCCGAAACTCGCCGTCAGCGACCTGGAGCGTTCAAGATCGGTTGCTTCCGGCGTTTTATGTTTCATCCATCAGCCTTCTTATTCAGATACTGAGCCCATGCAGCGAGGAGCCTGTCTTCCTGCGCTTCCATTGCCTCGGCGTCAGCATCAACGAGATGATCGTATCCCAGCAAGTGTAAGATGCCGTGAGTCTCTATCAGGAAGAGCTCCTGCTTTAAGGTAGAACCGAAGTCCAGAGCATGTTGTCTGGCTATAGATGGCGCGATGACGATGTCTCCAAGCAGGAAGACCTCCGGTTTAAGGACGTTCAGTTCAGCATCTGCCAGATCATCGCATTCAAAGGAGAGCACATCAGTGGCGGCATCTTTACCACGAAAATCAAAGTTGAGCTGCCTGATCTCGTCCGCAGTGACAAAGGAGAGAGAGAGCTCCAGGTTCTCAGGCGCATCCTGATCCTGTAAGACAAACAGGGCAAGCTCCTCCAACTCCTCCTCGGGCAGTTGTTCTCCGCTGCGGTTATCGATACACACAAGCATGATCACTGCTCCTGTTCTGCCTGCGAATACGCAGCGACGATCCTCTGGACGAGCGAATGCCTCACCACATCCTTACCCGTTAAGTCGATAAATGCGATATCTTCCAATCCTTCAAGTATCGAGCGTACGCTTTTCAGGCCCGAAACCTTTCTGGGCAGATCAAGTTGGGTGATGTCGCCGGTGATAACCATCTTCGAACCAAAACCAAGCCGCGTGAGGAACATCTTCATCTGGTCAGGCGTAGTGTTCTGCGCTTCATCTAAAACGATGAAGCTGTCATTGAGTGTGCGTCCGCGCATATAAGCGAGAGGCGCGATCTCGATAACCCCCTGATCTATCAGTTGATTGCCTTTCTCCATATCCGTCATATCGAAAAGGGCATCGTAGAGCGGGCGGATATAGGGATCAAGCTTCTCCCCTATCGTCCCTGGTAAAAAGCCCAGAGATTCACCGGCTTCGACCACCGGTCTGGTGAGGATGATCCTGGCGACTTCCTTGCGCTTCAATGCGGCGACCGCCATAGCCATAGCCAGATAGGTCTTCCCGGTGCCAGCCGGTCCGATACCAAAGGTGACCGTATTGCCACGGATGGCAGTAACGTAGCGCTTCTGTCCCGCAGTCTTAGCTCTGATAGCCTTACCACGATACGTCAGGAGGATATCCTCTCGAAGTATCGACGGGGTGAACTCGCCATTCCTGATCAAGTCAATCGACTGCACCAGTGACTCCAAGGTGATTTCCTGTCCGCCTTCGGCCATTTTGATCATATCCGCGAACAAAGCCGTGAGGATCTGGATCTCCTCGGCCTCGCCACTGATGTCGATATGATCACCGCGTAAAGTGATCCTGGCGTCAAAACGCTCTTCAATCGCTCGTAGGAACGCGTCGTTGACCCCGACAAGACGCGTGACATCTAAATCGTCCGGGATGGTGAGAGATATCTGCGCAAAATCCAAGCTGACTCCTGTCACTGGTTACAGTACCCTCCCTGTCATAAGATTATCATTATATGCGCAGAATTGCATTCGCAATACATCGCCTGCTTCACTTCTGATTGGCACTTGGACACGGTGATAACTCTCAGACATACCAAAGCCACGTTTCTCAATCAGAACCGTCTCTATTGTACCAATCCTTGCGATTGCATCTTGTTGCCGCATCCGAATCGCGAGATCATTGAACATCTGGGCGCGGCGAGTCTTCTCAGCAGCCTCTATCTGGTTGGCCATGGTTGCCGCCGGAGTACCGGCACGTGGAGAATAACGGAAGATATGCATCTTAGAAAAACCAATGCGCTCGCAGAATTGGAGTGACTGTTCGAATTCTGCCTCACTCTCACCTGGAAAGCCGACGATGACGTCGGTTGTCAGCGCGATCCGCGGCAGGTTTGACCTCAGCCGCTCAGTGAGCTCTTGGTAAAAGGCACTATCATATGCCCTGTTCATCCGAGCTAGGATCGTATCACTACCAGATTGCAATGGCAGATGGAGATGAGCGCAGATCCTCTCCCCTCCTGTAGCGATCTGATCGATTAGATCTGAATCGATATCGGGAGGCTCGATCGATGACAATCGGAATCGCAAACCTACTGTCGATCGACATAGCAGGTCCAATAAGCCGGATAAGTTCAAACCTGAATCGTCATAGCGGCCGAGATTGATCCCCGTCAGGACGATCTCGTGCACTCCAGACTCCTGCGCCGCCTTGACCTCAGTGAGGATATCCGTTGCGACTACTGATCGCGCTGGTCCTCGGGCTGTAGCGACGATGCAATAACTGCAACGATTGTCGCAGCCATCCTGTATCTTGACTGCCATCCGCGTGGGAAATCCGGCGCCTGTGCGCCGTGGTGTGTCGCATATACCATCATCGCAACCGAGGTACTTTGCAGCGATTTGCGTTGCTGCCTGTTTATCAGCGATAACCAACACTTTTTCGCCTAGGGAGGTGAACATCTCCGGGGCGATCACGGTTGCACAGCCGGTGACGATGACAACGGGATCATCTCCCGTCGTTAAAGCCTGTCTGACAGCTTTACGCGCCTTCCTGTCGGCTTCTGCAGTAACAGTACAGGTATTAATCACCACAACGCGTGCTTGCTGTATAGGAGCGCTGGTGGCGCCTCTGGATATGAGATCTGCCGTGATTCGATCAGATTCCACTCGATTGACCTTGCAGCCAAGGTTGTGGACAAAAAACCTCATCATCCACCATTTCCCAGATGACCCAGCTCGTAGAGCACGAGCGCACTTGCGACCACTGCGGCAGTTTCAGTACGTAAGATAGTGTTTCCTAGCGTTGCCACGATTGCCCCATGTTGACGCATACAATCGACTTCAGAGACAGAGAAACCACCTTCTGGTCCGATGAACAACGCGACTTTCGGAGAAGCTCCATCTGTCAGTGACTGCTTCAGGGCATCTCGTATCGAAAGCCCGCCCGTCTCTTCCCAACAGCAGATCAAAACATCGTATCCGCTCAGCAGTGCCAATGTCTGCTCAAGTCCTATCGGTTCATGGATATCCGGCACGGTCAGTTGTCCAGACTGCTCGGCAGCAGAGATGGAAATCCGCTGCCAACGCTCGGTTCTGGCATGTTTTCGTTGATCATCCAACCGGATGATCGATCTTTGACTGCTAAGTGGGATGATTGTCGAGACTCCCAGTTCTGTGACCTGTCGGATTGTCGTATCCATGCGATCCGTTGCGGAGATTCCCTGAATCAACGTCAATTTGTGTCTTGATTGGATCTGCTCTGTGCGGCAGATACGCACGCGGGCAGGTATTCCTCGCCTCTTTGCCGATTCGACGACTTCGAACAACGCAGCATTCTGATCGGCAAAACTAATCCAGAACTGTTCGCCGACAGTCAAGCGCTGCGCCAGCATATGTGCTTGTGTCTGCTGCTCGACATCAAGACTGTAGACTCCTTGACGATAATCGGAAACGGAGCGCAGGGCTTGTTCGAGAAGCAGACGACTATGAAAACACGGCAGGGCGGACATGGTTTAGGAGAGCGCGTCTTTGATGCGTTGCATGGTACTGCGCTTACTATTGACCTCATCACCGAATTCAGCAGCAAGCTCTTCTAGCAGCTCCTGTTGACGCTTTGTCAGGCTCTTGGGTATCAGCACATCGATATGGGCGTAGAAGTCACCTCGTGTATCGCGCCGAAAATGCGGCAGGCCCTTTCCGCGTACCCTGACCATTTGCTCGTTTTGGCACCCTGCTGGTATGACTACCTCAACCATCTCGTCCGGCAAGATCCCCTCAACTTTCAAAGTCGCTCCCAGAGAAGCCTGAGTGATGGAGATCTGGTAGCGTAGATGCAGGTTGTCACCATCGCGTTTGAATACTGGATGAGAATCGACTCGCACTGTTACGATCAGGTCACCAGCGACTGCACCGTGCATTCCCGCTTCGCCATAACCGGAGAGTCGCAGCTGTTGGCCATCTCTGATGCCTTTGGGTATCTCAATGGTGATTCGCTGTCTGTCAGGTAGGCGTCCTTGTCCCTCGCATTCCGGACAAGGTAGGTCGATAGTATGGCCGGTGCCCCCACAATCCGGACAGGTGCTTTGCGTCTGCATGTCACCGAGGAATGTCCTTTGGATGCTGATCACCCTACCGCTGCCTTGGCAGCTTGGGCATTCAACTGTCTGACCACCTGGGCCAACGCCACTGCCGCCACAGGTCTCGCACGGTGCCAGACGGTCGTAGACGATCTCCTTCTTGGCTCCGTTCGCCACTTCTTCCAAGGTAATGCGCAAACCTACGCCCATGTCACGGCCTTCTTTGCGAATCGCGGCCCGACCCTGAGCGGCTCCGCCAAAGAAAGAACTGAACAGGTCACCCATGCCGAAACCGCCACCGAACAGGTCGCTGAAATCGACATATTGATAACCGCCACCGTTTCCGTTCACGGTGCCGAAGCGATCGTATTGTGCTCGCTTGTTTGGATCGGAGATGACGTCGTAGGCTTCATTCAACTCTTTGAAGCGTTCCTCTGCATCGGCTTCCTTATTGACGTCAGGATGTAACTGGCGTGCTTTCTTATGGAAGGCTTTCTTGATCTCTGAATCGGAGGCGTCTTTAGAGACACCGAGAATCTCGTAGTAATCCTTGGGCACTAATCTATCCTTTCGTGCCGTGCATCAATTGGTTTCCAGTATCTTTGAAGCAGTGCTGACTGCCAGTATAGCCCGTCGGTAGTCCAAGCGTGTTGGGCCTACCACCGCAACTACACCATCGGTTCTATCCTTACCATAACTCGAGGCTATCAGCGAGAAAGCCGATAATTGCGAATCTTTGTTCTCCCCACCTATCCTGATTACAACCCCGGGACGACGCATCACGGTTGCCAGCAGCGAAAGCACATCAGTATGGTTTTCCAACAACTGAAGCAACGGTAGGACAAGACGTGCATCTTTGAATTCCGGCTGTTCGAGCAAAGCAGGTATTCCTCTATGGAATATTGTCTTGCTCATTGTGGGAGCCCAGAGCAGAGCCAGACAGCCAGTGAAACTGGATAGTGAGAGCAACATCCCCCAGTGACGGGTCTCCATGTATTGCTCAGAGGAGAACAGTGACCATTGCCGATAACCAGGTGTGCCAAAGTCTGGTGTACTACGCAGAGATGTGGGGTTTAAAAGCAGGCTGTTGACAACAATCCGATAGCCGGCATCGGTGGGGATGCGACCAGCTGAGGTATGTGGCGAAAGGGCGTAACCGGCTTCCTCCAGTCCCATCAACTCATTGCGTACTGTAGCAGAGGAATACCCTAAGGCATAACGTTCAACAAGGGTATTTGAGCCAACAGGAACAGCGCTGACGATATACTCATCAACCAAAGCCTGCAGTACCTTATGTTGTCTAGATGAGAGCACATGAACCTTTCTGTCACGCGCGTGCCGGTTAAGACATACCATCAGCTACCGTTTGCCCAGAACTGTAGCGCATGACTACCCGGCGTGCGGATAACAAGAGCTTATGTTAGCAGTCCCAACCGGCGAATGCCAGAAGCCAGTCTATCCGTAAATGAATTGTCACTCTGAGCGCATCATCCGGAATAGTACGACAGCAATATCTCACATTGGCTATACCTGGATGCCATCTGAATCCACTGAAGCCCAGATTCGCCCGTAGAGCTCGTTGCCGAGCAACCAGCCACGCGCTGTAGGCTGATAACGTCCGTCCAAGACCTTGGTCAAACCGAGGGTTACCAGCTCGGCGAATACCGACTCGATGCTTGGAATCAAGCTCTGAGCAGACCTGACATCCTCGATCGAGACACCCCGCGACATACGCATTCCCAGCATCAGATCCTCGGCTCGTGATTGGGCGGGAGCAAGCCGCTCAACTACTTGACCTGCCAACAACCGTTCTCGATTGTCGCCGAGATTGCGCATGCCGGCTGCGCCTTTTCCTAGGCCCAGATACGGTATGCCACTCCAATACGAGATATTGTGTCGACACTGATAACCCGGCTGTGCGTAGGAGGCGACTTCATAACGGGCGAAGCCTTTAGAAGGTAAAATCTCGGCAGCTATCTGCATCATCTCGGCCTGCAGATCGTTATCGGGAGGCCTGGCTTCGCCTGAGGCGATCATCGCTGACAATGGCGTATCCTCCTCAACCGTCAAGGGGTAGACGCTGATGTGGGTGACACCGGTCTCAACAGCGCTCTCGATGCTCTGCTGCCAGCTGCGGATGGTTTGTTTGGGAATGCCACAAATCAGATCGATGGCAACGTTATCGCAACGCTCACGGATCATTGTGATCGCATCACGAGCCTGTCGCGAATCGTGACCTCTCCCCAACCAGCGCAGCTCGCTGTCCACGAAGCTTTGAACTCCCAGCGAGAAGCGATTGACACCCAAAGAGTACAGGTCGCGCATCATGGCTGATGTCAACGATTCCGGATTAGCTTCGAGAGTGAATTCGCTGTTGTCGTTGAGATTGATACTCAGCGACAGAGTGTAGACCAGATCTACCAGTCTACCATGACCGAAGTAGCTGGGTGTGCCACCTCCGATATAGATCGTCTCTATCGAACCAAGCAAGCCTTCGCGTGTCGCCTTGCGAATCTCGCGGATCAGATGATCGCGATATTCATCAAGTTCAGGAGAATCCGAGGCAATAGCTCTGGTAGTGAAATCACAATAGATACAGCGTCTCGAACAGAACGGAATATGGATATATAGCCCCCGATAATCGCTTCTGGGAGCATCAGTACCCACCCAACTGGAACCTGATTGTTGGTCATGGTTTTCCACCAAGTCGATATGTCGACTATCACAGGTCATCTATCTCCCAGCGGGTAATGTTATCGAGCAGCTGCTCGAAATCTGTGACAGAGCTGCAGCTATGGGCAGCTCTGCGTATGGCAGAAGCGTGAGTCATTCCCTTGAAGTACCAAGAGAGATGTTTCTTCATAGTTGGCAGACGGAGTGGGAAGCGCAGAGCCAGTTTGTGTAAGTGCTCACTGGCCACAGTGATCCTCTCCGCAAGTGTCACAGGTGTGTCTGCAAATGTGGTGTTGCCGTTAAGCAGTGCCAGCGCACGTGCGAAGATCCAGGGATTACCTTGCGCCCCGCGTGCCACCATCACTCCATTCGCCTTTTGCACCTGCAGGTAATCATGAACATCTGCAGGCGTCCATACATCACCGCTGGCGATGACCGGAATCGACACAGCTTCCTTGACGCGGGCGATCACCGCCCTGTCGCTTTCGCCCTGATACAACTGGCGAGCGCTACGCCCGTGTACTGTGATCGCCGCCACACCACAACTCTCGGCCATCTTCGCGAACTCGACCGCAGTATCCTCGTGTCGCTCGAAACCCTTTCGGAACTTTACGGTGATTGGACAATCTGTGCTGCGCACGACTGTCTCCAATATACTCCGAGCGGCAGCGGGATCTTTGAGCAGGGCAGCTCCCTCTCCCTTTCCAGCAACTTTGCGCACTGGACAGCCCATGTTGATGTCGATCAACGCTAGTCTGTCACCATATTGATCAACAATCGCCTGTGCCTGTGCGGCCAAAACTGTCGGGTCTTTACCAAATAACTGAACGGCGGCTGGCTTCTCGGCATCAGATATCGATAGCAACTCCTGTGTCCTCTGACTGGCGTGGGCCAGCCCTTGGGCAGAGACCATCTCACTGTAGGTCAATCCTGCTCCCATGCGTTTGCAGATCTCCCTGAATACGGGGTCATTCACTCCTGCCATGGGAGCGAGCAACACTGGATTCTTGGCCAGATGGCTTCTGATGTCGAACGATTTGGTCATTCTCTGTCACCGCACGTCGTCATGAGCAGGTTATTCATCAACCTTGAGGATTGCCATGAACGCCTCTTGCGGAACTTCGACGTTGCCAATGTTCTTCATCCGTTTCTTTCCAGCCTTCTGTTTTTCCAGCAATTTGCGTTTGCGGGTGATATCGCCGCCATAACATTTAGCTAAGACATCCTTACGCAGTGCCTTGACATTGGTCCGACTGAGGATGCGTCCCCCGATGGCTGCTTGTATCGGCACTTCGAACATCTGTCGCGGTATGATCTCCTTGAGTTTCTCAGTAAGGATCCGTCCGCGGTCGAATGCTTTATCCTTGTGTACTATGAAACTTAGGGCATCAACGGGTTTCCCGGACAGCAGGATATCGAGCTTGACCAGCTGCGAAGGCTGGTGACCGCAGAATTCGTAATCAAGCGAGGCGTAACCTTTGGTTCGACTCTTAAGTTGGTCGAAGTAATCCATGATCAGTTCGGAGAGAGGTATCTGCCATTTCATCTCGACTGTTGTAGTCGAGAGATATTGCATCGTGACGAAAGTTCCTCGTCGTGAAACGCTCAAATCCATGACCGCACCAACGTAATCCGGCGGAATGAGGATTGTAGCCGTAAGGAAAGGCTCTTCGATTTTCTCGATTGTTGAGGCATCAGGCATATCTTGTGGCGAGTGGATGGCAAGCATCTCGTTGTTGGTGAGATAGACATGGTATTCGACACTGGGTGCTGTAGCCAGCAAGTCGAGATCGAACTCGCGCTCCAGCCTCTCTTTGACAACCTCCATATGCAGTAAGCCGAGAAACCCGACCCTGAAGCCAAATCCCAGGGCATGGCTGGTCTCTGGTTCATAGATCAAGGCTGGGTCGTTGAGCCTCATCTTATCCAAGGCATCTCTCAGATCGGAATACTGGTCACCATCGAGTGGGAATAAGCCGGTGAAGACCATCGGTTTCACCTCGCGATAGCCTGGCAAAGGTTCGTGCACCCCGCCCTTTTCGAGGGTGATGGTATCGCCGACCTTGACATCCGCAGGATCCTTGAGACCGGTGATCAGGTAGCCGACCTCTCCGGTATTCAGGGAGTTAACGGGTAGGTTGGCAGGTCGTCGCACCCCTACCTCCTCGACCTCAATGTTGATACCTGTAGCCATCAATCTGACCTTCATATGCTTATCGATATGACCGTCTACCACCCGAACCAGGGCAACGACTCCGCGATAGGCATCGAAATAGGAATCGAAGATCAATGCTCGCAACGGTGCAGCCGTATCGCCTTTTGGAGCTGGTATCCTCTTGACGATCGCTTCCAACAGATCAACTATCCCCTCACCTGTCTTGCCGGAAGCAAGGATCGCGTCATCTGCAGGCAATGCCAATCCCTCTTCGATCTCGTGGCGCACGCGGTCAACATCTGCTGCGGGAAGGTCTATCTTGTTGATCAGTGGGATTATCTCGAGGTTTGCGTTCATCGCCATCAGCGCGTTTGCCACCGTCTGGGCTTCGACACCCTGAGTGGAGTCGACAACCAATATCGCTCCTTCACAGGCAGCAAGTGAACGGGAGACCTCATAGGTGAAGTCGACATGTCCGGGTGTGTCGATAAGATTGAACTGATAGGTCTGGCCATCTGAGGCGTCATACATCACCCGTACTGCCTGTGATTTAATCGTGATACCGCGTTCGCGCTCGATATCCATGGAATCCAGTACCTGTTCGACCATGTCTCGTTCGGCTACGGTATGTGTGAGCTCCAGTATCCTGTCGGCCAAGGTGGATTTACCGTGGTCGATATGAGCGATGATGGAGAAGTTTCGAATGTGTGTGGTTGTATTCATCATATGCCAATGATACCAGAACCCAACCCTGTCACCGCTGCAGCCAAGATATCCGCTAGGCCTTTCAGCGTGCTATGCTACAGTATCATTGAGTGGCAGATGAATTCATCTAATCATGGCTTTGGCCTGTTGGTTGTGCATCTAAATGATGGCGGTTACCTGTTCCGCTGCAGAAAGGATAGCTCGGATGGCAGATATAGAGTTGCGTTTTGGTAAAGATGTCTTGGTTATAGATGGTGCCATGGGAACCATGCTCCAGCAAATGGATATCAGCACAGATGAGTGTGTCTTGTTGCTTAATGTGCTCGATCCAGAGGTCATTATTGACATCCATAAGCGCTATATCGCCGCAGGAGCTTACTGTGTCACTTCGAACACCTTTGAGGGAACGCGTGCGAAACTTGCTCTTTATGGTCTTGAGGACCGCGCAGAGGAGCTGAACAGAGCGGGGGTACGCAATGCCAGACAGGCAGGTGCGCAACACGTACTTGCGGGAATGGGACCCTGTGGACTTTTAATGCAACCCTTTGGTGAAGCGAGTTTTGAAGATGTCTTCGAGCAATTCTTTGAGCAGGTCACTGCTTTAGCCAAAGAAGGTCCCGATGCGATTTTGATAGAGACCATGACCGAGATCTCAGAGGCGCGTTGTGCAGTGTTGGCGGCGAAAGCTGCCTGCGATCTGCCTGTCATGGTTAGCTGTACATTCGGCGCTAACGGCCGTATGGATCTGTCCGGTACCGATCCTGCGACCGCGGCTTACATACTCGAAGGCGTGGGAGCCGATGTTATCGGCATGAACTGTGGTTTGGGTCCAAGGCAGCTTCTACCACTGTTCAAACAAATGGCAGAGGCTGCGTCAGTGCCATTGCTCGTACAGCCAAATGCTGGGATCCCGTATCTCGATCAGCACGGTAACACGATATTTCCCGGGACGGCAGAAGAGATGGCTGAAACAGCCGTATCGTTCAGATCGCTAGGCGCTCAACTCATCGGGTCATGCTGTGGTTCGAACCCTGTCTTCACTGCCGTGATTCACGCTTTGGTCGGTGATACTGATGTCATCAGACGCCCAGGCAGTAAAGCAGAAAAGAGCATGGTCCTCACTTCACTGACGAAAAGCCTGAGAGTCGGTCCTGGATTTCCAGTCAGGGTCATCGGCGAGAGAATCAATCCTACAGGCAAACCGCATCTGACCGAAGAGCTTGAACGAGGCTCGATGTCGTTGGTCCGCCAGTTCGCTGAACAACAGGAACTGGCTGGAGCTGATCTGCTGGACATCAATGTCGGTGCTGCTCTTGTTGACGCAACAGTCGTCTTACCGGCTGCCATTCAGGCTCTGATCGGATTCACCTCCTGTCCTCTGGTGCTCGACACCACCGACTTTGATGCTTTGGAGGCTGCGTTACGGTTGTATCCGGGTAGAGCCTTGATAAACTCAGTGAATGGTGATCCGCAAAGCTATGGTTCCGTGTTCCCTCTTGCCAAGAAATACGGGGCGGGAGTCATCGTCTTGGCTTTGGATCGTGAAGGGGTTCCCAAGACACTGGATGCCAGAATGGCGATAGTCCAACGTGTTCGTGAAGCCGCTCATGCTAACGGTTTGAATGATTACGATCTGCTCATTGATATGTTGACGATGACGGCTGCCACTGACCCACAAGCACCGTTGATAACCCTGCAGGCGGTATCCCGAGCTGAAGAACTGGGGTTTGCTACTGTTCTCGGCGTATCGAATGTCAGCCATGGTCTACCCTCACGATCAGAGCTGAATGCTGCTTTTGTTGCAGCCGCCATCACAGCCGGATTAAGCGCAGCTCTCGTCAACCCCAATGATGAGGCCATGATCCAGACTATCAAAAGCTGCGGATCGGTTGCAGCAATCACCAACCTTGAGCATTCGACCAAAGACGAGATCCGTCTAAAGCACGCTATCGCTGCATGGGATATCGCCTACCGGCAGGCGATGAGCAAAGCTGCTGAAGGCACAGACAGACTGATTGGCGAGGTTGTAAGGGCAGATAGTTCCAGTAGTACCCAATTACCTGGCGAAGCAGTTGAGGAAGATCCTCTTGGTAACTCTGAGGCACTGATGGCAGAAGCTGGATTACAGTTGAAGCGTGCGATTTTGCGTGGTGATCATCAGGCAATGTCAGCATTGGTTGACGCAGCGATAGCTTCGGGGTTCGCAGCTGAATCACTGGTTGACACTTTGCTCGCCCCAACGCTTAACGACCTTGGAACAGCTTTTGAGCGCGGGGAGGCATTTCTTCCGCAGATGATGGTCGCTGCAGAAGCAATGAAAGCTGCTGTAACACGTATCAGGGATTATCTGCCCCAAAACGATGACAACAACCATAGCGGGAAAGTGCTTTTCTGCTCGGTTAAAGGTGACGTGCATTCCATAGGTAAGGATATCTGCATCGCATTGTTGGAAAGCCAGGGTTTCTTGGTCTACGATCTGGGTGTGGACGTTGAGCCTGAGATGGTGCTCGCTTCCATACGAGAACATGATGTCGATATAGTCTGTCTTTCTGCATTGATGACTACAACCTTGACTGCCATGAAGCAGACTGTCGAGCTGATCTATCGCGAGGAGCCGCGCTTCAGGGAGGCATCGGATAAGGCGGTATTGGTTGGAGGCGCGGTGGTTACTCAGCGGTGGTCGGATGCGATGGGTGCGATCTATTCTGCCGATGCTCCCGGATGCGTGGAAAAAGTTCGGCAGATTTGCATGCAAAATGTCTGATGTGGTAACATTACACGGTTTCCGTCACGGCCCCACTGCGACGAAGAAACGATAACCTGAGAGGAATAAAGCGTGGCTAATATCAAGAGTCAGAAGAAACGTAATATCACAAACGAGAAGGCTCGCCTGAGGAATCGTGCCGTTCGCAGCGAATTGAAGACTGCGACACGTGCCGTACAGGAAGCAGTCAAGGTTAACGATGCTGAAACGGCAGAGCAAAAAGCTCTTTATGCCTGCAAGCTTCTCGACAAAGCGGCTTCCAAAGGCGTGATCCACAAGAACCAGGCGGCTAACAGGAAGTCAGGCATCACCAAGCTCGCCAACACAGTCAAGTAGCTCGCAGTTTTACAATCACATTGAACGTCTCAAGGCCATGGACATCACTCTCACGTGTCCATGGTTTTTTCTTTGCTGACTTTAATTACTGGTTCTTGGTACAGAAGCCGATCAACCATTGCTCAAGAACGAGAGAGGCATCCCTACCCGATTTCATCTGTTTATCGGCATCAGCGGCTTGTACAAGACTGTCGATCAACATCTTCCTAGAGAAAGTGGACGCAGCCTTGATTTGAGTGCGAACTCGCCAGTCTGGTTGACCAAGCTCTGCAGCGATAGAATCAACCTCGCGCTTCTGTAATGCCTTAATACTCAATAGTTCACGTATCCGTGAGACACAGATGCTCAATAAGCTCGTTGCTGATTGCTCGGGCATCCGGGCGATCAGCTGCAATGAGCCAGCGAGATCACGTGTTGTCAAAGCATCAGCAAGGTCCCATGGCTTTACTTCTGCAACACGGGCGACTATTGAGACCACATCCTGTCGCGAGATGGTCTCACGTTTTGAAGCCTTGACATAAGAGGCCAGCTTCTGCAGTTCTGTATTGAGGGCAATCGTTGATATTCCGGCCCTTTCGATTAGAAGAGCTGCTGCCTCAGTTGAGATCGTCACACCCTGAGCAACTGCCATGGAACGAACCAGGGCGGGAAGCTCGTTGCGCTTTTTCGGGCTACAGTCGACTATGGCTGTTGGATACTGTTTCTTCAGAGCCTTGAAGAAACGCGTGGTGGCTTTTAGCTTATCTGCAAGTAAAACCAAGACAGTGGTTTCGCAAGGTTTTACGACATAGTCAGCTAACGCATCCATTACCGATTGAGTGAGCTTATCGGCTTCCTTGACTGTCACCAATCGGACTTCTGAACCAAAAGGTAAGGTATAGCAGGCATCGAACAAGAAGTCAGCGGTCTTAACATCAACAGCAGGGATGGTTATGGAGTTCATCTCGATGTCAGTGACACTGCCAATGCGGGAGATCAGGCGCTTAAGCAGGGTTTCACGCTTGAGCTGATCCTCGCCATTGAAAAGGTAGATTGGCAATAATGGTTTCTCGTTACTCATGGCTTATTTTCTTTCAGCAATTCTCTCGCATACCAGTTGGCGTTCTAGTAGTTAATCATACGCATCAATCATGGTATCACAGCGTACAGTGAATCCGTCTTCGTGCATCGTTATCGTGACGTCGCCGTTGATATCTGTACGATAGATTCGGATGCCCTGATTCTCCAACGCCCGCACCACTTCTGTCGCTGGATGGCCAAAGCGATTGTCCGCGCCAACACTGATCAAGGCGACACGAGTATCCAGTTCGCGAAGTTGTTGCGATGTGACTGCTCCCGAACTACCATGATGTCCAACTTTGAGTATCGTTGCCTGGCGTATGAATCCCGTATCCAGTAACACGTCAAGTACCTCTGCTTCAGCGTCGCCTGTTAACAGGACCTGAATATCCCCACAGCTGTCCTGGTTGCTATCATATTCCAGATACAGACAGATGCTCTCTTCGTTATTGCCCTTAGCAACAGAAACCCTTGGCGCAACCATCGTCAGTGATAAACCAGAGCCCAATTCGAAGCGATCTTTGTATCTTAGGCTTTCGGCCTGTAGTTGTGAGCTTAACGCTGCTGCTGTTCGCAGAGGGTCCTCGTTGTCTTGAGTAGCGGATAATCCATCTGCGAAATAGACATGATCGACAGATACCGTCCCCCTCAGCGCACTCAGAGCGCCACAATGATCACTGTCCAGATGAGTTATGACAACAGCATCCAAGTGGCGAACGCCCTGTCGCGCGAGTGCCTTGAGCAAATCCGCCTCATGTTCTCCGGTGTCGATGAGGATTGTCTGCGATCTACCTCGTACCAGCAGGGCATCGCCTTGACCGACATCCATCATCACCAGAGTCGGTGTCTTAATGATTGTCAGCGTATGATTGAACAGGAAGAGAGTGCCCATAATGATAATTAACGCGACTCTCGCTGTTGATGTGTGCGGCTGTGGCCAGAATAGTCGAATCAGGATGAATAGCAAAGCCGAGATTGCCAGAGCAAGAAAACCGTCAATGGTAATCGGTAAGGCGACACCGGGAAGAGAAGCTAACCAGTGAACCGCTGCAGCTGTCAGATCGCCGATCTTGCAGAGGAACGACAGCGGTATCGCTGCGGCTTCTGTAGAGAAAAAGCTGATACCGACCACCACGATTCCGCCAGCGATCATCAGTGAGATTAAAGGCGTTACAATCAGATTTGCCAACGGTGCTATCAGACTGAGCAGGGCGAATGTAGGTAGTGTTAACGGCAGGGTGGCGATTTGCGCAGTGATGGTTAACGCGAACGGTTCAACGATTGTTGATCTGATTCTTGCAACATGAGTTGTTCTCTTACAAGAACTACCGGATAAGGCATATAACCAGCCCTGGACAAGTGGCGCGAACAGGCACAATCCCAAAACGGCGAAAACCGAGAGTGCAAAACCCAGAGAAAAGGCATTTGCTGGATTGAGAGCCAACATCACCAAAGCTGTGAAACCCAGGGCTGACGGAGCGTGTTGGCGCCTACCGATGAACCAAGAGAAACTGGCGACGAGGGTCATGACGCAAGAGCGTATCGCAGAGGCCTGTAAACCGGTCAAGACCACATACGCACATAATAGAATTGCCAGAATCGAGAACTCGATGAGATGACTGATACGCATTCGGGCGGTGCACCAGCAGGTTAATGCCGCGATTATCATTAGATGACCACCAGAAACCGCGATAAGATGAGACAATCCGGTGAGCTTGAAATCCCTGTCTAGATCACTGTTTTGCAATGAAGTCGTATCGCCAAGCACCACACCGCGCAAAAGATCAGATCCAACACCTGCAAACCTGCCCATCAATGCCGAGTTCTGTAAGCGCATTCGTTCGATGATGCCGATAGGACCTGCTTCAAAATGTTCAGAAGATAGACCATCGATCCTCAACGAGGAGCTCATGCCCTTTTGGAATATCCATTCAGCGCGATCATCAAGTGGAACGTAGCTGCCGTTTGTCTTGAAAATGGTCCCCAAGGGTTGGGCTTCGATATCTGATGGCCAGAACAGCCGAACTTTCGTGGCTTTGTGGTTTGCGTTATTGACTATGGCTTCTGACGTCTGTGAATACATCCCCTGCCGTGGGTCGCTGATGATCTTAAGCTCGATCTCAGCTTGGCATTGAATGGCAAGTGCCGTTCCCCCATTTCTAACTTCAAGCCAGTATAGATATCCAACCACTACACCAGAGAATAAACTGAATAGTATCAGCCCTGCCAACACGAGATGATTGTGCCTGGATCTGATAACCAAAGCCAAATAGAAAAGTATTCCTCCGAAAATGAATGATGCTGGCAAGCTTGGATTCGCGTCCAGGGAGAGACAGTCGTACCAACAGAGTTTCTCGGCAATAATCAAACCAAGCCAGAATAGCGGTAAGGACAATAAGACAACTGACATAGCAGGCTTGACTATCACCTCCGGCTTGGGGTTTAGCTGTGATAGTGTTGTCGGTACAAAAGGATTGCTCATCGATTGCCTGATAAGCCTTGGAGTTGGATGTGCGGTGGGATAGTGCGCTAGATGCGACATCGACACAGTTGCGATTAAATGCAGATTCTGTTGATCAGGTCCTGGTACTTGCTCTCCCCGATTC
>JAAYYH010000145.1 GCA_012515495.1 Coriobacteriaceae bacterium
CCTCTCTGAAGGAACAGTGAAAACTCATGTTAAACATATCTATGAGAAGCTCTCTATTCACAGCAAACAGGACCTGCTCAGTCTGGTGGAAAACAAGGGTTAGTCTATGGGTAGATTCGGATTACCTCTTAGAATCTGTCAATATATCAGGCTGTAAGAATCTTCTCCAAATCCTCTTTTGGTGTGCTGATTGGCGTGATATTGAAGTTCTTGACAAGAAAGTCCAAGACACCCGAGGAAACGAACGCGGGTAGAGTTGGACCCAGATAGATATTCTTGATACCCAAAGCGAGCAAGGTGAGCAGAATGCAGACAGCCTTTTGCTCATACCAAGAGAGTATCATGTGCAAAGGCAGATCATTCACACCACAATCAAAGGCGTCTGCCAAAGCCGATGCCACTTTGATTGCGCTGTAGGCATCGTTGCACTGACCCATATCCATTAGTCGTGGCAGACCGGCAACGGTACCCAGATCAAGATCGTTAAAGCGGTATTTACCGCAAGCCAGTGTGAGCACGACGCTATCTTGTGGCGTCTGCCTAACAAACTCGGTGTAATAATTGCGTCCCGGTCGAGCACCGTCACAACCTCCAACCAAGAAGAAGTTCTTGATCTCACCATCCTTGACCGCCTGGATAACTTTATCTGCTACGGATAATACAGTGCCATGACCAAAGCCAGTTAGTACCTCGGTACCACCGTTTATCCCTGTAAGCGGGTGATCATCTTGATATCCACCCAACTCCAGTGCTTTCTCTATTATCGGTGTGAAGTCTTTTTCCTCACCAATGTGAACCATTTCCGGATAGGCAACTACCCCCGTAGTGAATACTCGGTCGCTATAGCTCTCTTTGACCGGCATAATGCAGTTGGTAGTGAATAGAATGGGAGCTGGGATGTTGGCGAATTCCTTTTGCTGGTTTTGCCAAGCAGTGCCAAAGTTGCCTTTGAGATGTGTGAACTCATTCAGTTTTGGATATGCGTGAGCAGGGAGCATTTCGCCATGTGTATAGATATTGATACCCTTGCCATCGGTCTGCTCTAATAGCTTGTAAAGGTCGAGCAGGTCATGCCCTGTCACAACGATGAAGGGACCTTTCTCAATCAACAAAGGAACCGTGGTTGGAGTTGGTGTACCGTAGGTCTCGGTGTTAGCTTTATCTAAAAGCTCCATGCACTTCAAATTGACTTGACCGGTTTCGATGACCAGAGCCAATAGATCATCAGCACTTATCTCACGCCCTATGGCTTCTAAACCCTTCCAAAAGAAGCGATTGATCTCGTCATCGCTATATCCTAAAACAAGTGCATGATGCGCATAAGCTGCCGCACCACGCAGGCCGAACAAAACCAACGACTTCAGTGAACGAGTGTCCTCATCCGCATCCCAAAGTTGCTCCATGTCAAAATCATCGATATCAGATAGGCCGAAGGCTTCCGCGGTATCATGGATTTCATCCACATATCCTCGTATGTCAACATCATCAAAATCCACATTGGTGATGGCTGCGAACTGTGCCTCCAACATCAACCTATTAACAGACTCAGGAGCCTGCTGTCCGTCGAGGGCCATTGCCAGTCCAATTAATGCGCCCGTCATCTCATCTTGAAGGATGGCGGTATCCTGTTGCTTGCCACACACTCCGCGCGCACCGGTGCAACCTGTGCCTCCCGCTGTCTGCTCGCACTGAAAACAAAACATCTTATCCATAGCTACCGTGTCCTTTCTCTGTTTAATCATTTTCCGTTCTTGTCCTGCCCGCTATTTGGCGAATTGCTATTCGGAGATGACCTTGCCATCTGACGCGATAATGACCACCTGCCAGGGAATCATCTTGCCGCTATTTATCAGTGCCTGGCGAACCGCCCTGTCCAATCCTCCACAACAAGGTACCTCCATGCGAACAACCTTCACGCTGCGGATGTTGTTCTGTTTGATTATCTCTGTAAGCTTTTCGGTGTAATCACCTTCATCAAGCTTTGGACAACCAATGAGCGTGATGCGATCCTTCATGAATTCCTGATGAAAGCCTGCATAGGAATACGCTGTACAATCGGCAGCTATCAGCAAGTCCGCGTTGTCATAGTAGGATGCCTTAATCGGTAATAGCTTAATCTGCACAGGCCACTGCATCAGCTCGCTCTTAGCTTGTTCAGCCGTTGCCAAGAGATGTTCTGATCCACTTGGGGCAGACAAAGCCTCGCCTTCACAACCACAGGAAGATGATTCCCTGAGGCTCTTTGCTTCAGCACCGGGACAAGAGCAGGCAGAGGCCACTTCCTTCTCAGTTGGCTGCATTGGCAATTTCTCAGCTGCCATCATGGCTTCGTGAACTGCCTCTTCATCGAAGGGTAATGCTTCTCGCTCTTCAAAACTGATAGCTCCCGTTGGGCACACAGGCAGACAGTTCCCAAGGCCGTCACAATAGTCATCACGGATCAGTTTGGCTTTACCGTCTATCACCGCAATCGCTCCTTCCAAGCAGGCACTTGCGCATATGCCGCAGCCATTGCATTTATCCTCATCAATCTTGATTATCTGTCTGAGCATTGCTACCTCCATAATCTCGAGCTTATCTCGGCAATCAATCGTGAAAACAAAGTTATTTGCTCATTTGCCGTTTTGCGTGCAGTATACTATCCTGATTTCCTGATGTTTGTTGTATTTCCAACAGAATGAGTGGTTATGCGAGATTACTTTGCGTTGTTGAAGTCTTCCCCATTGTTTGACGGAATCCAAGAAGAGAATCTGACAGGAATGTTGCAGTGTCTGAACGCGCGGAGCATCCCCTACCGCAAAGATGAGATCCTGCTCTTAGCCGGACAGCCGATAGCATCGGCTGGACTGGTGCTTTCTGGGCGCGTCCAGATCATTAAGGAGGATTATTCCGGAAATCGAACGATTCTAACCGAAGTCTCGCCCGGATATTTGTTTGCAGAGGCCTTTGCCTGTGCTCAAAGCAGTCATCTGCCCATTACCGTGATCAGCGTCAGCGAATGTCAGATACTGTGGCTGGATGTCCAGCGCGTTGTCTCTGTCTGTTCATCAGCCTGTCAGTTCCATACACGACTGATTGAGAATCTCTTAGCTATACTTGCCTCAAACAACATCCTCTTGAACCAGAAGATCGATCACCTTTCAAAGCGCACAACTCGAGAGAAACTGCTCTCCTATCTTTCTGACCAGGCTATCAGACAAGGTCTCGATGAATTTGAGATCCCTTTCAGTCGGCAAGAACTCGCTGACTATCTGTGCGTAGAACGCAGCGCGATGTCCGCAGAACTCTCTCGTATGCAAAATGATGGATTGCTCTGTTTCAAATCTCGACGTTTTCGATTACTCAATCAACCATTTAACGATAGCTGATGTAATTCACAATTCTCTGATTGGATGTCTGAGGATCGTCTTGAGCTTTTCTGGCACAACTTTTCTTGGATCAGAGAGATAGATCTCGTGGTGTAATCGCTTGGCATTGATATCGATCGCATAACCATTATCGATTGCGAACGTTTCCAGCGAGATTATCGTGACTGGCTCATCATCGTACGAGCCGTGATGCAGCGCTTGGACACACAAGCCCTCGGTAAACGTTATTAGTTTTGCTATTGATGTGTCGAGATGAGGCTTCCTCTTAGTCAGTTTCTCTCTGGCATTCTCAAAAACTTCGTTAGTTACAAACTCTGGCTGTCTAATCAGCATCGTCCAAATAAACATACTCTTATCTGTAATTGTCGCTCCACCGCCCCTGAAGTCATCGCCTGCACTCCACAGTCCTTCAAGTGGTGGGACTATATATTCAAGAACCTCTTTATTGCTCATTTTTATTGAGTATGAGAGTCCGTAAAGCGTCTCAACCGCAACGACATATGCTTCGCTGGTATTTGGATCACCTTCACCTTCAATGGCGATGAAATTCATTTTTGGAACGTCTATGATTGACGGTGTGGTCTTTGGTTGATACAGGTCTTTGTATTCTCGCTTGAAATCGTAAGACAATGCGCTACACCCCCAGAATCACTGCGAACTGTTCGCCAACATATTCCACGATTTAGACATTTCTGTCGGTTGGGCTATCGCCTGCTTTGTCAGAAACTTCTCTGAGGGTTCCAACGCAGTTATCTGGCGGAGGGAGGGGGATTTGAACCCCCGAGCCCGGGTTTGCCGGACTAACGGTTTTCGAGACCGCCGCATTCAGCCGCTCTGCCATCCCTCCAGCTCAATCATGAAGTACTCAAACCCGCTCGCTTTAAAAACGATCAGGCTGCGCTCCCACTGATAACCGACGTTGTGCAGTCTCACTGCTCGCGTTTCTGTAACGTTGCTACCATAATTCTTATGATGCTGGCGGAGAGACGGGGATTTGAACCCCGGATACGGTTTTGCCGTATACACGATTTCCAATCGTGCGCCTTAAGCCGCTCGGCCATCTCTCCGCATTCTTGCCAGAAAGCGCAAGGGCGAGTATACAATACCTTGCCGTCAGCTGCCAGACTTCTCGGTAAGCTAATCTGCGTCGCCCACGCTGGAGGTATCGGTCGTGTCGGTCTCGTCACCAACTGTGCCC
>JAAYYH010000018.1 GCA_012515495.1 Coriobacteriaceae bacterium
AGAAGCATCTGAGTTCCCTTGAGTATATGGCCTGAGTACAATATTAAGCCTTTCAAATTTCTCGTAGTTCCAGTTCGTGGGAGCAACTTCATCAAAGAACATAACCCTACACTTTGTGGAAAATCCGAATGTTGAGAACAGCCTATCTGGCTCGAATATATTGACTGCTTCTACGCTATGACCGGCGACGTTTAAAAGTTTTCTAGCGCCTGATACCACTCTTCGACGGTATGACGGGGATCGCTCTTGGCCAGACCTACTGCGTGAGACAGAAGGAACTTGTTGTACGACTTTGCTTGAAGATGTCCCTGCAGCAGCTTGAGCTCCTCCTCGCTGAACAGCTTCGACTTCCGAAGATCCTCCATCGTATTCCGCACTTCCGTGCTCGGTGTTTCGAGATCTTTCTCTTCCACGAACTTCATTGTTTTTTTCAAGAACCTCATCTCCTTTGTCTCCCTTATTATAAAACAAGTCATCAGCCGTATCAACAAAAGGAGCGACCTCAGACCTGGTAGGCTAGGGTTGAGACAAGATTCTGTACATTGATTCATTTATTATTCTGCGTCCATATTTAGAATCCTGATGAATTCATCATGCAATTAAACCAGCATTCTATTCGAGATTAATAAAACCTTTGGAATCAAACCTCAGATTGAGGGTAGCTTTCTTCATCTCGCTCCCCTAACAACCGCTTCGTTCGCTCCAGCATTTCGGCACTTAATCTTTTTCCTATCGGATCAGGACCTGTCTGATCATTGTCTATAGAATGGAGGCCATCATGTGTATGGGCAAGGATTATCATGTCCTTTTCCAGTTTCATGCCGATTTCCAAATACCTGAGTAGGTCAAGGTTTGTCAAAGTCGTTGGATCAATGGTTTCAAGAGCTTCCAGCGCCTTCTCTTGCATAAGTTTCGCTTGCGAGAGGTGCCTTCTTGTCATATCTAGATATTCCGAGTGTAGTTCCCTCCGAAATTCTTTCTCGATATGAACGTCATAATCATGACATCGCTTGACCCAGTCGTATCTTTGGGACCAACGCGAGAGCAACGGGCGAGATCCGTATTTTTCATGATACCTTTGTAATACTTTCGTGATACTCCGATCGATGCCGTAATCCCGGTATGCGCAAAAGGCAGCATACGCTTTTGCTGACTCTCCTGGTATCCTTTCCCAAGAAAATCTCATGATTACGTGCATATTATCCGCGTTAGTCTCCATCGTTAAACTTCACTTGAATTGAGCAGGTGATAGTATTTATATCCAATGCGTCGCATTTCGAGTATGAAATCCAGCAATTGAAGGAATCCGTCCTCAGTCATCGTCAAGGGATTGTTTTGCTCAAGCCAAGGCACCACAAATCTTTCAAGTGTTTTACCCTGAGCTTTGAGAATATCAAACTGCTTCTTTAGATCGATCATATCAACATCCTTAGAATCCATAAAAGCCTCCTATGAATGGTGTATCATACCTACCTGAGGTTTTGTTTTTATGAGGGACAGATAAGCTGGGCAATTCTATTGAAAGATCTTGAACTTCTTCATGATTAGAGAAACGCGGATTTGTGGTGCTGAAGGTAGCTGTTCAACAAAAACAGAAATTACGATGTGGTAGTCGTCTCACAGCTTATCATTTGATACGTCCTTAACATGGTAAATTTTTTTGTGGATTCTATCTTAGGAGAAGATTGAGTGATTTAAGGTGTCGTGTCGGAGAAAGACACATGCTCTTGTTTGAATGCCACACGTACATTCCCACGCCTGCCATCACGGTTCTTCTCAACCAATAGCCAGGTATCAGTCAACACATGAGTCTCGGGATCATATTTGTTATAGATCATTACCACTACATCGGCATCGCGCTCTATCTGTGTTGAGTCGGAGAAGTCGGATAGTTGCGGTCGTGTTCCCTCAGCATCCCGTTTCAACTGTGCTGCTACCACAATGGGGATATTCAAGGTTCGAGCCAAATGCTTCATTACCGTGCTTGCATGTGCTACTTGTTGATGATATGGTTTGTTACTCATCCCAACAGCTGGGGAGAGGCATTGCAGATAATCAATGAACAGTGCTTTTATATCCCACCGTCGTTTCATTTGTCTTGCGATATTCACCACGGTATCGACACTAGGGTTTGGTTCATCGTAGATATAAATACCCGCATGATCATTAAGATTCGCTGCGGCCATTTTAAGGCGGTCCATATCATTGTCCTTGAGTTTTCCAAGCACTAATCGTTGGCTATCGATTAATCCCTTTCTTGCAAGCATCCGTATCGTCAATTCCTCCTTGCCACTCTCTGCAGATATTACCCCACAATGCTCGGGACAATTGGCGACGAAGTTAAGCAATAGAGCAGTCTTGCCTTGGGAAGGTCTAGCACCAATGTAATATAACCTCCTGGGTTGGAATCCCAGAATCATTTCATCCAGCTTTGACAATCCACTTGGAATCCCGATGCACTGTTGTCCAACCCTTGCACGCTCCATGATGACATCAACTGTAGAAGATACTGTTCCTTGGATATCACATATCTCAAAATCAACGGAATGGTTCTGGACATCGTTGATAACCTCCTGCAACGATGCGATGATATCTCCTGACGACATTCCCTTGCTGCTAAGAATTTCTTCCGCTTTCCTTCTCAACAAACGACCCGCTGTTGCTTCGCGAATTTGTCGATCATAAAATCCCCAATTCGCTGTGGTCGGCACAAGGTCAACGGCTTTGTAGGGGAGCAGATCGCTTATGGCGATTCCTGTTCTTGTGTGTAAGGATCCTTCATCGGGAAGACCACCTTCCTTCACGATGGCTTGCATGGCAGAAAATAATGTGGATTCCTTCTCATCGGTGAAGTCGGTAGGCATGACCTTGGTCTTGAACAGGATGGACGGTTTCCATAAGCACATGCCTATGAACATGGAATGCACGGTCTGTTTCATTAATCCGCCTCCTGTTCATCCCTCAAGTCATCGAATATGGAGCGGGCG
>JAAYYH010000146.1 GCA_012515495.1 Coriobacteriaceae bacterium
TCTGCCGCGCAACAACTCGAAGCGTTCACGAGTTAGATAGTACATCTTCAGATCGAAAGTCTCGCCATCATAGCGTGTCTCGCCAGCGTGAAGCATTCCCTCCGGCTCAAAGCCACAATGCTCCAACACCTTTTGCGATGCCACGTTGAAATCGTAGGTGTTCGAGGTGAGCAGGGATGCTCCTACTGTGTCGAACCCATATGTCACGACTGCCCGTGCTGCCTCGGTCATATAGCCTTTGCCCCAACATTCCTGCGCAAGAGCATAGCCGAGCATCAGCGAGTTCGTCTCCGGGCGGTGCGGGTCGGGAAGAAACCCAATTGAACCAACCATCCTGTTATCGCTGTCGATGATGCCGAATATATGTGGCTGACTGATGAACACCTGCGCCATCAACTCTCTCGTGTTCTCAATGCTTGTATGCGGAGCCCATCCTGCGCGCGGACCCACCTCAGGATTCTTGCAATACTCATAAATGTCTTCGGCATCTGCTTCAACGATGTGACGCAGTATCAATCTCTGTGTTTCAATTCGCATAAGGGCTCAATTCTTAATTACTCCGTACTATTCTCTGTTGTTATCTTTCCAGGGCTTGAGATTGGGAAGAACGGCACTCGTGAACGACACAGCTGATTATGTTATTGCTCTTCCGTATATAAATGATTAATCTAAATATGTTTGATTTGCACTATACATCAAAAAGCTATGATCCTTTTTGTGAAGCACCAGTAGAAAGCTGCAATGGAAGGGGAGAACCATGGCAAAGATTCCTCAAGAAGTACAAGAACTGTTTAACAAGGTTCCGACAATTGTATTCGCAACCGCGAGCAAAGAAGATGCTCAGCCAAACGTGTGCATGGTCACTATGAAGAAAATCATCGATGACGAGACTATTTATCTATCCGATCAGTTCTTTAAAAAGACCTTGGCCAACATCAAGGAGAACAGCAAAGCAGCCTTGTCGTTCTGGAACGATGATGGTGCGTACGAGATCTATGGCACCATGCGTTATGTGAACGAGGGCAATGAGTTTGAGGAGCAAGCAACTTGGGTTAATGCTGCTTTCGAGCAGATGGGTGTACCCATTAAAGCCAAGGGTGGCGTGTTCATACATGTCGATGCCGTTTATAATTCCGCTGGCGGCCCCTCTGCGGGCACGCAGATCGCCTAGCTCTGATCGCTTGGACGCAGCATCGTGCATCGTCTCCGAGTTTTAAGCAACATATTATGAGAACGGTTGAAGCCGCGCTGGAAGGGTTGTTCAGAGCCGAAGGCGTCAGCCTCTTCGGCTTCGCTGACCTACGAGCGCTGCCAATCGAGCAGCGAGACGGCTTTGATTATGGTATCAGCATCGCACTATCCTTGGATAAGAACGTTATCTCGGGAATCGCAGATGGTCCGACCCATGCGTACTACGAGAACTATGACCATCTCAATGCTCGCTTGGATGCCCTTGCCCTCAAGACTGAGGAGCAGTTAAAGGACTTGGGCTTCCGAGCGCAAGCGAATACTCGCGAGCGCATCAACTGTATCGAGGAGCAATTGTTCACAAAGTTACCGCACAAAACCGTAGCCACCAGAGCTGGGTTAGGATGGATTGGCAAATGTGCCCTTCTTGTTACCCAAGGATATGGCTCAGCGGTGAGGCTGACGAGTGTCCTCACCAATGCACACCTCAATTGTGCTGATCCGATTGATGAGTCGTATTGCGATGAATGCACTAACTGTGCCGATGTGTGTCCCGCAAATGCAGTATCAGGAAAGCTCTGGTACGCAGGTCTTCCCCGCGAGGAGTTCTGGGATGCTTCAGCTTGCCGTAACGCAGCCCGAACACGATCCTGGTCTAACCTGCACGAGCAGATATCACTTTGTGGATTGTGTATCCTACATTGCCCCTATACTCAAGCTTGGCTGCGGAGAAGCATGTAGTCCTATTCCGATGGGATACATAAGAGGAGATGTAACAGGAGACGATGTAGTGGGTCGTATCATCCGGTCGCTTCGCAGTGCTCAGCGAGCACCGCTGTCAAGACGCTGGCTCAGCGGTGCTCGCTGCTCTCGAAACTGCTGCGCGTGAACGGGGAGCAGTTGACTTCGTACTCAATGCTCAACTTGCCGGAAGTGGATTCTATTTCAAGTACGGTTACACACAGACTGGTGACGTTTACGACATTGACGGTACCGCACACGTTGATATGCGCAAACTGGTATGAGTTACCTAATACCTATGCAGAGCATATATTGGGGCAGCTTACTGGATAATCAGCTTCTTGCCCTTCAGGTCTCCTTCGTAATGCTCAACGAGTTTTTCCCAAGCAGGCAACCCAACTTCCTCGTTGTAGTAATGTCCAAACTCATTCAGATGAGCGAGAGCGATCTTTCCAGTGAGTAGCGGATCATCATCTGTGACATTGGTTTTGCTATCCTCCGTGCCATGCTCCAGTTCGATATTGATTCCAACGAGAAATTCTTCAGGCGAGAAATCGACCTGATCAAAATCGATATCCAGTTTCGCGGCAATCTCTTTGGCGTCGTCAAGAGTGAATTCATTCATGAGTGCTCCTCTCAAATCAATGGGCAAACAATTAACAGCTGGATAAATAACACTACTATGATAACGAATGACGTGATCTTCTGCTATGAGAAGAATGACGCAATAAGGAGTGTTGTCGATGTATGCAAGCTTAAGCTCAAGTCGACAGCGCATTCATCAGTCGCTACGAATCTCTTCAGTTTTCCAAATATGAGAGCGATTACCATACAAACGCATACCTTCACCCGAGCAAATGGTAGATATAATCTGAACAAACGTTATACTTTACCACGTTGTTGTAATAAAGCGCCGCACGTATTTTATGCGTTTATTGCGAAATTTGAATGGGTACTTGAGTCATAGTGATTCCTGATTCCCCTCATGCCGCCACCTTCTGATCATTTAAGCTCTGGAACCTGAACAGCTCGATTAGGGCTGGTTTGGCGTGCTTGATGGCGAAGCA
>JAAYYH010000147.1 GCA_012515495.1 Coriobacteriaceae bacterium
AAAAAACTGACGCAATCGAGTTGGCAGAAGGCTCTTTGACCCTGAGGCCGGTCTTGCCCGACGAAGTTGAAGCTGCGCTTTCAAGAAGTGGTGCCGCAGGTTCAATGTATGCGCGATATGAGCAACGTGATGAACAGGTGGCTATGGCACTTGAGGTTGCCAAGGCACTAAATACATCGACGCATCGTGCAATAGAAGCTGGGACAGGTGTAGGTAAATCGATGGCGTATCTCTTGCCTCAGGCACTATTCGCCCTGCGTAATGGGGTGACTTGTGGAGTTGCCACAAAAACCAATGCTTTACTCGATCAGTTGATGTATCACGAATTACCCCGCTTGAAACAAGCTATCGACCACGAACTGCAATATGTGGCATTAAAGGGCTATGACCACTATGTCTGCCTGCGCAAATTGATGCACTTTGCCGGAGATGACCGTGATTTCTCCAGTACCATTATCCCGGTTACCGTGGCATCACTTATAGCCTTTGCTTGCCAGAGTTCTCAGGGAGATCTAGATTTACTACCGTTGAACTGGCGTGATTTCCCGCGCTTTGAGGTTTGCGCAACCCCTGATGATTGTCTACATCATAAGTGCCGTTACTACAGCTGCTGCATGCTACATGGCGTGCGCAGGGCTGCGCGGCACGCCGATATCGTGGTCACCAACCACGCACTGTTGTTCTGTGATGTGATGATGGCTGGAAGTGTGTTACCACCGATTCGTCATTGGGTGGTGGATGAAGCCCATTCGGTTGAAGCTGAAGCACGACATCAGTTGAGTGTGACGCTTGATGCCCGGACACTGCTGGCAGACCTCAACGAATTATTGCATCCCGCAGGAGTCCTAAATTCAATGCGTCGGCAGGCATTGTCACTTGCTGGCGGTGATGTGTTAGTTGGAAAAATCGATGCTGCTCAAGCCGACGCGCGATTCGTTGTTGTCATCGCAGAGTCGCTCTTCTCCTTTGTCAAGGATCTGGATGTGCTGACCGAGAGAAGCGATTATGACACGGTGAGCCTCTGGATCAACGAGCAGGTGCGCGACAGTGGTGCTTGGGGAGTGGTTGCGGGGACCGGCAAATCGATGGCTGGGAAACTCGAATCGCTTTGGCGTGCTTGCCGTGACATAGTGACGTACAGTGGACAGTTCCCTGATCTGCTTGAGATACAAAGCGACCTCGCGGGCTTGGTAGCGACATTGCGGATGCAGCTTGAGGCACTGATCCTGATCCTTGATGGCGAGAACAGTGAATACGTTTACTACGCGGAGATCGATCGCCGGCAGAATATGCAGACCGATCGACTGGTTGCTTCTCAGATCGATATCGGAGCAGCGCTTCTTGAACGCTTCTTCCCAGAGGAGATGAGCGTGATCTTTACCTCAGCTACTATTGCCACGGGTGAAAACTTTGATTATTTTGCCCATAATTGTGGACTCGATCGGATATCGGAAGATAAATGGAGTAGCTTGCGTCTGTCATCAAGTTACGATTTTGAGAACAATATGGCTATCTATCTACCTTCCGATATACCTGAGCCAGCTTCTCGTGGTTATATAGATGCGCTGGATGAATTGCTATTCTCTGTGCATACTGCGCTTGGTGGCAGTGTCTTGACGCTGTTCACAAATCGCAGGGACATGAACCTACTATACAACAGATTAAAGAAGCGCCTGGAAGCAGAAGGTATCAGATTGCGCAGTCAGGCCAAAGGATCCAGCGCAAAACGATTGCGTGACGAATTCCTTACTGATACTGCCCTGAGTCTGTTTGCGTTGCGATCGTTTTGGGAGGGGTTCGACGCGCCGGGCGATACCTTGCGATGCGTAGTGATACCAAAACTCCCCTTTGGTAAGCCAACCGATCCTTTGCAGCAGGAGCGAGCTTTGAGAGAGCAAAACGCTTGGAATCGCTATTCGCTGCCCGAGGCGATCATCGACTTGAAACAGGCAGCAGGTCGTTTGATTCGCAGCTCAACTGATAAAGGATGTTTGGTTATCGCGGATAGCCGTCTGCTCTCTAAGCGCTATGGCATCAGATTCCTGGAGGCTTTACCCTCACAACAACGCTACATCATGGACAGCGCCTCAGTCGCTGCCGAGATACGTAGAACACTGGGCTGATACCTTAGAAGTTGATGTCATAGAGCGGATACCTTAGAGTTGATATTCTTGATCTATCATCAACCTGCAGCATCGATGAGGTTCAGCAGTTCCTGACGATTGTGTATCTTCGCCTTTGAATAGATGCGTCTGAGATGGGTCTTAACCGTATGTTCAGAAATATAGAAGCTGTTGCTGATATACGATGCGCTTCTGCCATGCGCGAATTCGATGAGTATCTCAGTCTCGCGAGGAGAGAGTCCGCACGAGACACTGAAAGAGTGGATTTTTTCCAGCAGTGAGGGCGTGGTATCTGTGATGCTCATCGCCAAGAGCAGAGTATGGCTTCTAATGAACAGTAGCAGTAACAATATGCTGACCATTGCCAATATCCATACCGCAGTCAAGGAAATGATGGAAATCACACCAGAGTCAATCGAAGTGGAGCTCAACAGATTCGCGCCAGTTATCTGGCCAATAATATTCGACAGCCAGAGGATACCCATTGCCAGGCTGAAGTACGAGAGGCGTTTCTCTGGC
>JAAYYH010000148.1 GCA_012515495.1 Coriobacteriaceae bacterium
AACCGATTTGGAATACCACCGATTCTTTTAGCACGGTAATCAGCAGCCTGGTAGTTTGCAGTTTAAGTAAGCAAGTGAAGGGTGAAATGTAATTAAGATCAATGGTGAGGGCAAAATCGAGAAGCGTGGCAAAGGAAGCTACCGGATCCGTTTCAATCTGGGTATCGACAAGAAATCAGGCAAGGCACTATTCTCACCGTGGCGCACTGTCAAAGGTAATAAGACCGATGCTTTAGTCGCAAGGGAGAGATACCGGCAAGAGCTTGAGGGCGGCATCAATCTGGATGCTGACAGAATGACTTTCTCCACTTACGCTGGACGCTGGGCAGAAAACCGCCGGGATATGGGGATGCTGTCACCCTCTTCCCTCAGGCTGGACAAGCAGATGATAGCGATACTCAATGATTACATTGGCGATATGATCCTCTCAGAGATCAATGCGCTGACTGTTGAAACCCTGCTGGCAACCCATAGCAAACAGAAACAGGCTTCACCCGATCAGCTCCACCGTGTCTATTTCAAGCTCAAGCAGATACTTGAGGATGCTGTCAACAAGGACTACATATTGCGGAACCCTTGCAACAAGGTGAAAGCTCCCAGGGTTCCCCGGCCTGAATTACGCTATCTTTCAGTTGCAGAGATCCAAAGGCTCATGGCGTCATTAGCGGACACTGAGCAGAACCATGTTGACAAATACCGGCCTGATTATGCTCGCCAGACTGTGACTCATTCGCACGTTATGGCCGTCCGTCTGGCTCTGGCTACGGGAATGCGCCGGGGTGAGATTCTGGGGCTAACGTGGGGCTCAATCGGATTAGATATGTGCAACCTACGGATTACCCAGCAGATGACCTCAGACGGGCTTAAAAAGCCTAAGACGCAGAACAGCAATCGGATGTTATCGTTGGATGCTGACACAATACAGAGACTCAAGGCTTGGAAGGCAGAGCAACAGGCTTTCCTCTCTTGGATAGGAATTATCCAGGGTGTTGATACCCCGGTAATCAGCAATGAGATAGGCGGCTGGCACGATCCAGCTCACTTCAGCCGATGGTGGAGGATGTTCACCGCTTCCAACGGCTTCAAAGGTTTGAAGTTGCATGAGTTACGACATACCCAAGCGACGATGCTATTCGCGCAAGGCATGGACATCAAGACGGTACAGAACCGCTTGGGCCACACAATGGCAAGTACAACGCTGGATGTTTATGCTGGCGTGATTCCCAGCAAAGATAAGGAAGCTGCTGACATCATGGGCGCGATTATGGCATCAAAAGGTGCCCGGGAAACCAAGGTAGTCAACCTCTGATTTGAAGCTTTTTGAAAAGACAATACCCAAATAATACCCATTTGGACATTTTGACGCGTTTTTACAACGCTCCAAATATCATATTTAAGCCCCTGAGCTGGGAAAATGATGGTCGGGGTGACAGGATTTGAACCTGCGGCCCTCTGCTCCCAAAGCAGATGCGCTACCAAGCTGCGCTACACCCCGACAAGTGACAAAGGGACATTATAAACAAAAGCAGGGCAACTGTCCTGCGAGACTTCTCAATACGGCTACAAGTCTCGCCAGATAGCGTCTGACGTTTGATAACGTTTGACAACTTTTGAGTACTTGAACGTTTGAATCAAAATACAGGACCTAAGACCTTAGGCCAAAACTTAAATTTTTCAGGAGTCCTAATTCAGCTGAGCTCGCGATCATAACAAGCTGAGCTACAGCAGCAGCTCCTCAATAGACACTCTCTCAGTATGCCTCGGTCCTGGCACAGAACCCTCTGCTGCATAGCCCACAGGCAAGAACGCTACAGGAACCACACCTTCTTTCAGTTCAAATAATCTGGTGGTTTTCTCTGGATCAAAATACATCACCCAACAGCTTCCCAATCCCAGATCCTGAGCACCCAACATCAGATATGTGGTGGTGATGCTGGCATCAACCCAGCCGCTATGTTGACCATCAAAGGGGCGCTCCCACGCGGCCCCTTGCTCATAGCAGACTAAAAAGACCAGCTGCGCACCCTGACGACAGGGGGTACACTCATCAACCATTTCTAACTCCTCTGGCGTGCTGAGCACCTTGATACGCTGAGGCTGCAGGTTATGGGCTGTGGGTGCTATACGCGCCAGTTCCAATAAGCTATGGACCTTGTCCTCTTCAACTGGAATGCTATTGAATCTTCTAACAGAGTATCTGGTGGTCACCAACTCTTTAAATGTGCTCATATTTCCACCTCTCCTGCATACGCACTAATTCGAACAAATCAAGTATAGGCTCTGCACGTTTAACAAAAAAGGGAGTATGCTTGAAAACGTGTGTTTTCGTGCCGTTCGATGTGGGGCTGGTTCAGTAGCACTGGCCTGATCGAACCTCTCAACGTTGAATTCACACAGCAACGCAGGGCATAAGCAATGGGGCACCGTGGGGATAAACAGCCAGCAAGTTAAGACAAAACCTAAGATTCCACTCTGGACCCGTGATTTCATCCTCATCACGGTGGCAAACCTGTTTATCTTCAGCGGATTCCACATGCTGCCAAGCACCTTGCCAGTTTGGGTTAAATCCCTTGGCGCGGCAGATAGCCTCATAGGTTGGGTCACCGGCGTCACCACAATAAGCGCGGTGCTCACGCGTCCCTTCGTGGGCTTAGCAGTAGACCACTTTGGCCGCCGAGGCATCTTCATCATCGGTTTAGCCTTGATGCTTGTGACCACAGCATCCTTTGCATTCTTCCCTGTAGTCGCCATCGTATTGGCCATTCGTCTGCTTCAGGGTGTATCGTGGGCGATGGCCAACACCGCCAGCCAAACTGTCGCCGCAGATGTCATCCCGCAAAAACGCTTCGCAGAAGGCATGGGTTACTTTCTACAGAGTAGCGCCATCGCTTTGACCGTCGCGCCAGGCCTGTCTTTGTACCTACTCTACGAAGCTGGTATCGACGCTATGGTGGCTGTCAGCTCGAGCATGTTTGCCCTTGCGCTGGTATTGGTTCTATTTATGCGCTTTAAAAAATACAAGGTTGAGGAGAAAGCCGGCCTACACGATAAGGAGACCGCGATTGCTGAGGCCATCGCCGATCCGGCTGGCATGGCCTCCCCTGTTGCTGAACCCGAGATTGTCCAAATGGTTGCTGAGACCAATCCGCGCAAGAACGGCATCCTCTCCAAGCTCTTTGAACGACGCGCCATTCTCCCTGCCGTCATCATGATATTCATTGCCGCGATCTACGGCAGCACCATGACATTCTTGGCTGTACTGGCCGAGGAGAGACAGATCGATGGCATGATCTGGTACTTCGTTGTCTATGCAGTAGTAAACATCGTTGTCCGTCCGGTCTTTGGTGTCTGGGTAGATCGCGTTGGTTACAATAAACCGATGATCGTGGGTTTAATAGGCATGGTGCTCACAACTCTGGTGATCTGGGCGACTTGGAGTCTGCCAATGTTGTTGCTGGCAGCGTTTGTCCAGGCTATTGGTCTGGCCGCCTGTTTCGCGACGTTGCAGACGATGGCGATTGCCGATGTACCGGCCAACCGTCGCGGCACGGCGGTTTCTACTTTCTTCATTGGTTTTTATGGTGGAATCGGTTTTGGCTCGGTTGGTGCAGGCATCATCGCCCAAGCCCTTGGCTATGGCAACATGTTCTTGGTCTTCACCATTTTGCCGGTATTTGCGCTGATATTGTTTGTTGTCTCACGTCATAAGCATGGACGAGGGACGTAAGCAGAAAACTCCACAGTAATCGTAGTCCCCACACCTGGAGTACTCTCCAATTTCAAATGCGCGCCCAGGTATTGAACACCATGCTTGACTATTGCCAGACCCAGACCCGTGCCACCAGTATCACGCGACCGGCTGCGATCCACACAATAGAAGCGCTCAAAGACCTTATCCTGATATTCT
>JAAYYH010000149.1 GCA_012515495.1 Coriobacteriaceae bacterium
AAACCAAGCGATCAGGAGCTAGCCGATGGCCGCACTTGGGAGTTCAGTCTTTTTGCGAAAGATTCTTGACAGTACCTAATAATTGATATTCAAAATGATATTACAAAGAATTACAAGGATGTGATTGGTAATATCAATAACGCTATTGATTGGGCAATACATAATGATATCCATGTTATTTATGTAAGGCATGAAAATCTATCGGCCGGTACGAGGACTTTTAAACCCAATACTCATGGGGCAGAATTAGCGCCGGACTTGAAGATCGTATCGAAAAATGTCTTCACAAAATTCAAGGGAAACGCGTTAAGCAGTGAAGAATTCACAGATTTCATTAATCAAAATGAGATCAGTGAATTCTACATTACCGGAGCAGACGCAGTTGCTTGTGTTAAGTCGACCTGTTACAACCTACGCAATGCAGATTATGGCGTTACTGTCTTATCAGACTGTATTACCAGCTACGATAAAAGAAAGATCAACGAAATGTTAAGTTACTACGAAAGTAAAGGCAGCAGAATCATAGGTTTAAATGACTTGTTATCAGACGTCTGAGATGCATTATCTCGTTGACGAGGTTGGTCAAGGCATACTCAGCTTTTATAGATTGCCTCTTGGCACAGGCTTGGCAACAGGGCATGAGCTGATTTAGAAGCTTACAGTTCTTGGACCTAGGTCTTGGTTTTTTATGATGAGAGCTGCCAGTTGCGCATATTCCTGTTAGAATCGTCAGGTTGAAGAAATCCTTACAACTAGGAGGTCCCATGAGTCTTTATACACCTGACTATACACCAAGCGGCAACGAGATCGCCGTCATCACAACCAACAAAGGTATCATCAAAGTTAAATTAGCTGGCAACGATGCACCGATACATGTTGGCAACTTCATCGAACTAGCTGAAAAAGGCTTCTACAATGGCCTCAAGTTCCATCGTCACGAGCCAAACTTCGTGATTCAGGGCGGGTGCCCGAATACTAGAGATCTGACTTCAGAGCAGGTAAAGAACGGCTATCCGGGATTGGGTACCGGAAATCCCGGCTACTCGATAAAGGGTGAATGGATGACCAATCCCAATAATCGACACGAAGACGGTACTTTGGCGATGGCGCGTTCCTCTAATCCGGATTCAGCTGGCTCCCAATTCTATTTCTGCCTTGGTCCGCAAGCTTTCTTGGATGGAAATTATACTGTCTTTGGTGATCCTTTGGATCAGGAGAGCAAAGATGTCATTCATAGCCTTACAAAAGGTGATGAGATACTTTCAATAGATATCGAGAACAAAGACTGAAGGGGTTGACCTTGAAGAGCGCACAGTTCGATCAGGCAAAGATTGCTTACGAGTCGGGTGATTACGCACAGGCGCTTCGTGGCTTTTATGGATGTCTTAAAGAAGATTCTGCTACATTCGATCCTGGAGACGCAGGTCTCGTCTATCACAAATTAGGCAATTGTCTGATTAAGTTGCGAAGCTATAATGAGGCGGCTGCGACGTACAGGAAAGCCTTGGAAGACCCCGACTATACTGAGAAAGCCGCAGTTCAGGCGAATCTGGGTATGGCGTTGGTTGGTCTTGGAGAGTATGACCAAGCGGTCGAGAGCTTCAAGGCCGCCTTAGAAGATCCTGCCTATGAAACCCCATATCGAGCGCAGATGGGCCTGGGCGGAGCACTTATGAAACTTGGGATGATCGTTGATGCCGGTACCGCCTATCGAAACGCGGCGCTGGATGAGACCAATCCCAATCCTGTAAAAGCCCTGATTAGTCTGGGCGTGTGTTTCATGGCTCTCGATCGCCCAAAAGATGCAATCGAAGCCTATTTGGCTGCGTTGGATTTCAAGGCTACTGGTACTACCCTCTATAAGACATACGCGAATCTAGGGCAGGCGTATGTTGCTATGGGGCGTTATCAGGAGGCGTTAGACGCCTTTGAGGCTGCGACTCGGGATGGAAGCTATACGCTGTCAACTGCTGCTCAGTCCGATTATGATATGGCAAGGAAGATGCTCAGCGGTGATGCGGGTTCATTCGCAATGAACGTAGTGGGGAATGGCACGCGTGAGTATCCCATGTCAGGACTTGATACTCCAGCTGTCGACAACCTATTCGCCGGCTATTCTCCACAGGGTTCCGGTGAGGAGGAGGCATACTCGAGTCCAAGCTTCTCCTATGGTGGTGGAAATGTGCCCCTGGCTTCAGACACCGGTTTCTTCACTGCGACCGACACTGACCTCATCGCCATGGGTAAGAGCCAGATGCGCAAGGAACGCAAAATGCGTCATACTGGGTTAAAGGTCTTTTTGGTTTTCATAGTACTTCTGGTCTTGCTCCTTGGTGCTGCAGTCTTCGCTTACACGCAGGGCATGGGCTATCCGTCTCAGGAAACAGTAATCGAGGACTTATTCGAGGCGCACGCAGCTGGAGAGGATATATCACCCTATTGGATAGACAGCGACGAGGATGGCGCAAGGACGATTAACCGTATCATGGATATGGTCGCGCCTACAGATTCGATCACCTTTGATTATGTAAGCCGCGAGATGACCGAGTCGAATGCCTTGGTCTCTGCTCGTTTACCAGAAGGCGGCTCAATTCGTTACGACATCCAGCTGGCGCGTAATATGCTGGGATGGAAGATCAGCGGAATAGAGATAGTCTTTGCATCTCAACAATAACCATCGTCTTGGTGAACGGGTGGTTTGCGCAAGGTTGGCAGAATAAAAGACGTAAAGATCAATGGTATTGGAACAGAAGGGAAAGATATGTCACAGAAGACATACATCA
>JAAYYH010000150.1 GCA_012515495.1 Coriobacteriaceae bacterium
AACGCTCAAGTGAAAGGTTACGTGCCTTTGATGCTGCGTTGCTGAAAAGTATTGCGCACAGTTCGTCGAAATTCGGCTCTTCAGGAAACGAAGCCTCGAAGCCAAGTGCCCTGCCCAGCAAACAGGCGATCTGTGAGTCGGTCTTGCTTTCGTAGAGAGGCTCGATGGCCTTTTCCTGATAAATCGTATAAGGGTTGTTGTAACCGGCACGAATCTCTTCCTGCTCGTACCAAGAGCTTGAAGGTAGAACCATGTCGGCATAGCGAGCTGAGTCGGTGAGCTCCATATCGATGACCACATAGTAGTCAAGATTCGCTATCAACTTGTCGATGGTCTGCTGTTTCTGACCGCCCAGATTACTCACAGGATTGGAGCAATAAGAGATCATGACCTTAATGGGGAACGGCTTTCCATTGAGGGTTTGCGTTGAGGCCACTTCCGGCAGGATGCCAAACGGGATCACGGCATTGAGGAGCTTGTATTCCTTGGTGATCCAAAGTCCCAGGGTCTCGGGAGCGTAACGGGTGGTGAATACACCTGTGAATCCTGCTCCAGGCTTGGCAAGGTTTCCCGTCAGAGCCATGAGGATGGCGATAGACCACGTGTTCTGATAACCATTGAGATAGTGGTCGAGGCCGTAGGTGATATTCACGGAAACAGCTCGCTCTGTGGCAAAACGCTTTGTGAAGCTCTCAATGAAATCGGTAGTAAGACCGGTAAGGCGCGCGGCCTCGTCCAGCTCATACTGCTCGAGCTCACGCTTTAACAATGTCAGTGATGTGGTGACGGCAATACCATCCTTGGTAGTGAACGTGCCCTCAAACGCAGGGTCTATCGCGTCTTTCATGAAGGCGATGTCGCCTGTCGCGTTATCCCAGACATAGAAGTCATCGATGGGAAGCTTCGTAGCGGGATCTACAGGCACCTCTACGAAGTTGCTCTTGCGCAAGAATAGCTTGGTATCATCGCGAACCAGGAACGCAGCGTTACTCTTCTGCTTGATGAAGTCCCAGTCGACAAGATCATTTTTGATAATATAGTTGCACATTGCCAAGGCAAGGTAGCCATCATGACCAGGATTGACCTGAACATACTCGTCTGAACGATACGCAGTTGCCGATTTGATGGGATCGATAGTAACAACCTTGGTGCCCTTTTCGCGCGCCCATTGGATCCAACGCCAACTGTGTGGATGTGTGAATACGGGATTTGTTCCCCATACCACCACAAGAGACGAATCAAGCACGCTGTTTGGCTCGTTACAATATCTCCAGTCACCTGTGCCCAATACGCGATCGATACCGTGGCCAGCCGCATAGTCATAGCAAGCAGCGGTCTTCACGGCACCAAGACACGCGGAGAGACGTGGGAAAAGTCCGTAAACGCCATTGATGTATCCATATTGCCCAGAGGCAGCATCGAATACGATTGACGACGGACCATATTGTTCTATTGATGATTGCATTTTGGCAGCAATCTCGGCGATTGCCTCATCCCACGATACCCGTTCCCACTCGCCTGCGCCGCGCTCGGTACCCTCTTTACGACGCATTGGATATTGAATACGCGTTGGACTGTAGATGCGGTCGACGTAGGTCAGACCTCTCAGGCAAACACCCGTATAGCCTGGCTCAGAGTACTCGCCTGGCTCAAGCTTCACGATCTTTCCATCACGGACATGCGCGAGCAACCTGCATGAACCCATGCAGTTCGAACGGCAGTTGCAATTGTAGAGCCCATCATCTCCGCCAGACTCCGCTGAGTCTGCCGCGAGTGTCTTCAGCGGCAGGGTTACTGCCGTGCCAACAGCCACTGTACCCGCAAGGAAACCAGCTGTCTTTAGGAAGCTTCGACGCGTGAGAACGCTGCTTGCTCCTCCAGATTCAACCATTGTTCCTCCTTCTCTTCTGTAATAAAACGATATATGACTATCAAGCGATCGCCAAATCCATTAGGGCGCAAGTCAGTAATGACGCGAATGAATATGGTGACCAGGTTGTTTCGATGTATCTGATGGTTCGCGCAGATCCATCATTACATCTGCCATTATCTCCACCCTCCTCAGAACATGGAATCCACCAAGTTTCCTGAAGCGCAAAGCAACTATCTCGCAGTAGCCTCGAAATCCCGTACCAGATAAAGAAGAATCGGCCGATCCCTTTAGCGGACAATATATCAATTTGTCCTATGATAATCAACATTTGTCATAGGATTATTTATCATAGGATTATTCTATTTGCAGGATAGAATAAACTCCAAAGACTCCCGACAGCTATTCTCAGCACCAGATTCGTGACTACCTCAGACAGTTCCAGTCAATTGACAAAGGTGGGTTACGTGGGATATTCTCGACCGCATCGCGCCCGCCATCAAACTCGTAATGGCAAATCCCGTGCATCACTGCACGTCACAGTACATTAAAAATGGTTCTGGGCATCGTCCGGAGCACAAGAAGAAGACGAAGGGACCACTACCATGGAATCTAACAGCAGCACACAGACTTGGCAGCTTCGCACAGCCGCTTGCGAGTTTCTCGCTTTCTCGCTCCGTTATCCAGACACAACCCTTGCTCAGGCTGTAGCGTCGGGAGAATGGCATGACGCGGCAAAGGAGATCGCTGCTTCGCTTGACATCAGATTGCCGGATGATTTTGGCGCGGAGGCACCTGCTGGCACTGCACCGACCGCCCAAGACGCAGATGCGGTACTCCCCTCTCTACGCGCTGAAGCCACGCGACTCTTCATTGGCGCGCCTGATGCGGTCTGCAATCCCTACGAGGGTGTCTGGCGCGCGGCTGATGATGGAGTACAGGCACTGCTCTTTGTGAATCCGCACACTATGGCCGTTGAGCGTTTCTGCAAGGAGTGCGGCTTGGGACAACCCGAGGGCACTAACGAGCCGCTTGACCATATCGCAACCGAATTCGAACTCCTTGAATACCTTGCTGGCCTGCATTCGGGTATCATCACAGCTCCCGAGGGTGCTCCTGAGCTCGATGCGTTTCCCGGTGGTTCACCTGCAGCCGCCTACGATGGATTCATGCAAGATCACACTCTCCTTTGGGCGCCACGCTTCGCAGAGAAGCTCGCAACCGAGACACGCCTTCCCTTCTATCGCGATGTAGCTGCCTTACTTAAAGGTTTTCTCGGCTAAGAACCAGGTGAATCCCGCTATAATGTCCTGAGATTGTCTTAGGACATGTCTGCGTTTCAGTGCAGAGAGGTGGCGATTATTTGTTCAGCGAGCTGATTATCGGCTATCTGTTCCTCGGCGGTACGGGTGCCGGAGCTTGCTTCATCCTTGCCATCATGGGGCTGTTCGTCCCTCGAGATGAACTTGAGGTGCTAGAGCTTCGAAGCGATGAACGAACCATACGTCCCAAACTGCGCGTACCTGGCAGTTATCGCTCACTGTTCGCGGCTGGCTATCTTGTCGCGTTAGTAACGCTGGCACTTGGAGTACTGTGTCTAGCGTTGGATCTTGGACATCTCGACAGGATTATCTTGTTCGCCACCAGCCCGACGCCATCGTATATCACAATCGGAGCATATGCGCTCCTGGCCTGCATCCTGGCTTCAAGCGCATTATTGCTTCACTGGTCAGGTACGCTGAGCCGTAGCAGTATTTGGCTACTGAGAGTACTTGAGCTGATTGCAATTGGAATAGCCTTTGTTGTCATGTTATATACCGGATTGTTGCTTGAATCGCTGCGTTCTGTGCCGCTTTGGTCTAATCCCTGGCTCCCAGTGTTGTTTGTCCTGTCCTCGATTTCTTGTGGTGCCGCTTTGGTGCTCGTAGTCGCACGC
>JAAYYH010000151.1 GCA_012515495.1 Coriobacteriaceae bacterium
GATGACAACCAAGGCCGTTTTATCAGTTCTTGGAAAAGACTGTAAGGGGATTGTCGCAACCGTCGCAACCACGCTCTATGAAGCGGATGCGAATATCGACGACATCCAACAGACGCTTCTTAGCGACATCTTCTCAATGACCATGCTGGTGACATTGAATGAAAACGTCTGTACCTTCAACGATTTACAGGAGCGCTTAGCACAAGACGCCCAGAAGCTGGGGACGCAAATCAATCTTCAGCGTGAGGACGTCTTCAATTTCATGTACAAGATCTGAAGTTATTCTTGGCTACGCTGATCATCAGCTTGATACGATTGAGCTGATTGACCTCTGAGGCACCTGGATCATAATCAACCGCAACGATATTCGATTGAGGATGACGTCTGCGCAAGGCCTTGATAACCCCTTTGCCGCTCACGTGATTAGGCAGGCAGGCAAAAGGTTGCGTGCAGACGATATTTGGCGCTCCGCCATGGATCAGCTCGATCATCTCGGCAGTTAACAGCCAACCTTCTCCCATGCTGTTACACAGGCTCAGCACCTCGCGCGCATAATCGGCTAACTGATAGATACTCGTTGGTGGCTCAAATCGCTTCGAGGCACGCAACGCATCTGTGATCGGCTTGCGCAGGCGATCGAGTACCGCCAACGAGAAGCGCGCTCCCAGTTCAGACTTCAGCGGCTTAGTGAGTGTTTGATGCTGCCAGATACCGCCGCTGATGCCGTAGAGGAAGAACTCCGTGAGCCCGGGGACAACCACCTCACAGCCTTCAGCCTCAATCAGGTCGACGATACCGTTATTGGCTGTTGGATGGAACTTGACTAAGATCTCCCCCACCACTCCTACCCTTGGTTTGCAGCGGTCGTTGACAAGTTCAAGGGTATCGAATTCCTCGACGATCTTCTTCACTGTGCGCTTATACGTACGGTAATTGATGGTGGCGATGCTGTCCTGGCACCGTTGCATCCATGTGTCGAACAGCGCATGGGCGCTTCCGGCTACGGCCTCATAGGGGCGCGTACGATACAGGCACTGCATCAACAGGTCACCGTAGAAAATCGCATATATCGCTCTGCGCAGCATTGCGGGAGTGATCTTGAATCCCGGATTAGACTCCCCAAGAGAATGAAAGCTCAGCCCGATGACCGGAACGTGGCTCAGTCCCACATCTTTCAAGGCTTTACGGATAAGCCCAATGTAATTGGTGGCTCTGCAACCACCACCAGTCTGAGTGATAATAACTGCTGTCTTATCCATATCGTAACGCCCACTGGTAACAGCCTCCATGATCTGGCCGGTCACCAGGATAGACGGGTAACAGACATCATTGTTGGCATATTTAAGTCCAGCGTCCACTGCTCCATGGTCGACAGAAGGCAGCAACTCGAAATTATAACCGCCGTACTCGAAAGCTTTTGCAAGCAGACCGAAGTGGATGGGTGCCATCTGCGGAGCGAGGATCGTATACTGCTGCTCTTTCATCTCTTCAGTGAACTGGGGCTTGTAAAAGGCAGTCGATTGCGGTGCGAGTTGCTCTTTACTGGACGCTGTCTCTGCGCAGCCGCTGCCAGACGGTGCTGCTGGACAATCATTGTCAGACAGCGTCACTGGACTCTTATCCGCAGCTTGATTGCGCAACGCCGCGAGCAATGAGCGGATGCGGATGCGGGCAGCACCAAGGTTGCTGACTTCATCGATCTTCAACACCGTGAACACCTTGCCGGCAGCCTCTAAGATCTCCTGCACCTGGTCGGTGGTGATGGCATCCAATCCACAACCGAAGCTGTTCAGCTGCACCAGATCAAGGTCGTTGCGCAGGGTGCAGTACTTGGCAGCGGCATACAGGCGAGAGTGATACATCCATTGATCGACAACCCTGAGCGGACGCTCTGGTTTGATCAGATGCGCGATGCTGTCTTCAGTGAGGACAGCAAGATTGAAGCTCGCCAGAAGTTCCGGGATAGCGTGGTTGATCTCGAGGTCTAGATGATAAGGACGCCCGGCAAGCACTATGCCATGCGTACCGGTTTGCTCCATCCATGCAAGGGTTTCCTCTCCCTTGCTGCGAATGTCCGCTTTGAAACGCTCGTCTTCGGCCCATGCGGCCTCGACAGCATTCTTAATCTCGGACAGACTGGGAGCGGTGCCCTTCGCCTCAGGGTGCGCATCGAACCAAGCTTTGAGTTCTTCATGGATACGCCTTGGCAGGATGTCGATTCGGTCATAGGGCAAGAACGGCTTGAGCAACTCTATCTTACCAGCATGCAATTCCTCGACGTTGAGGTTGATCACTTCAGGGTAGCTGACGACAACGGGACAATTGAAGTGATTGGGAGCCCCAAGATCCTCTTGTCGCTCATGCCTGATACAAGGCATGAAGATGAAATCGATGTCGCTGTTCAGAAGATTCATGATGTGGCCATGACTGAGTTTGGCCGGATAACAGACGCTCTCAGAGGGCATGGATTCGATACCAGCCTCATAGGTGGACTTCTTGGTCTCCTCGCTTAAGGTCACGGAAAATCCCAGCTTAGTGAAGAAGGTGTACCAGAAAGGATAGTTCTCATACATATTCAAGACTCGTGGCAGGCCGACGGTGGGACGTGTTGCTTGATCGGGCGTCAATGGTGTGTAGGGATTCTTCTCCGTACCCTCGAACAGGCGACGTTTCTTGTAGGCAAACAGGTTGGGTAGATCGGCCATCTGTGGCTTGATACCAGCACCCTTCTCGCAACGATTACCAGTAATGAAGCGACGTTGCCTACCCGTTTGTGGATCAGCGCCAAAGCTACTGATGGTGAGCAGGCAAGCATTGGAGCAGAGCTTGCAGCGGGTAGTTTTGTGCGTTGGGATCAAAGCCTCAAGCTCCAGCGCATCCAAGAGTGACGACTGTCGGGCACACTGCTCATCTTCGGCAGTTTCCAGGTAGCGGTCGCGAGCTAAGAGAGCAGCGCCATAAGCGCCCATGGTACCGGCGATGTCTGGTCGTATCGCCTCACGTTCACTGAGCAACTCAAACGAACGCAACACGGCATCGTTAAGGAAGGTCCCTCCCTGAACAATCACCTTCTCGCCGATATCCTTGGGATCGCGGATCTTGATCACCTTGAACAGCGCGTTCTTGATTACCGAGTAGGAAAGGCCGGCACTGATGTCGCCAACAGTCGCGCCTTCTTTTTGCGCCTGCTTGACGCGCGAGTTCATGAACACCGTGCAACGGCTACCCAAGTCGACCGGCTGCTTGGAGCCGATTGCAGACGTGGCGAAATCCTTGATATCCAGCTTCAGCGACACGGCGAACGACTCGATAAACGATCCACAGCCAGAACTACAGGCCTCATTGAGCATGATGTGGTCGATGACGCCATCCTTGATACGCAGACATTTCATGTCCTGTCCACCGATATCGAGGATGAACTCAACACCGGGTAACAACTCCTGGGCACTGCGGAGATGGGCGATAGTCTCAATCTCACCAGAGTCGCAACAGAGTGCCTCGAGTAACAGACCCTCACCATACCCCGTCACCGTGGTATGACCGATGGTCACCAGTGGCTCGCCGTGCGCATCTACCGGCAACGAGGCATAGAGCTGACCGATAGCCTGCTTTGCCGTCCCCAAGACATCGCCTTTGTTATTGGCATAGAATTGCTGAAGCAGGCGACCGTCCTCACTCACCAGAGCGGTCTTGAAGGTTGTCGAACCGGCATCGATCCCCAAAAAGGCAACGCCGCGGTACTCGCTCAGGCTGGCTTTGGGAACGGTTGCTTGAGCGTGACGATCGACGAAGTCCTGATAATCCGCATCGTCTGCGAACAATGGATCCAGACGCACAACCTCACTGCCCTGCGTCGTTCCCAGACTCCGCAATCGGTCAACGACTGCGGACAATAAAATGGGCTGATAGTCAACACTGGCCAAAGCGGCGCCACAGGCAACGAACAGATGCGCGTTGTCTGGCTTGATCGTGGATTCCTCGGTCAGTCCAAGTGTCGAGACGAAACGCTTCTCCAGCTCGGGAAGGTATTGAAGCGGCCCACCCAAAAAAGCGACATTCCCGCGGATTGGCCGGCCACAGGCTAGGCCACTGATGGTCTGTGTCACCACGCTTTGAAAGATGGACGCAGCGATATCTTCCTTGCGGGCACCCTCGTTAAGCAGAGGCTGAACATCTGTCTTGGCAAAGACACCACAGCGCGAAGCGATGGGATAGATAATGTCGGCATCATGGGCTAAGACGTCCAAACCGGCGGCATCAGTATCCAGCAACGATGCCATCTGGTCGATGAATGATCCGGTTCCGCCCGCACAGGTTCCGTTCATCCTCTGCTCGATGCCTTGGTCGAAGTAGATGATCTTAGCATCTTCTCCGCCCAGCTCGATAGCGACATCGGTCTTGGGAATGTAAGCTTCAACAGCAGTTTTGGATGCGATTACCTCCTGGACAAAATCCAATTCGAGCCATTGCGCGAGCAACAGTCCACCGCTTCCGGTGATGGCCACCGTCATTGGCTCTTCTCCGAATCTAGCAGCTGTCTCCTCAAGTATCTCGGCGATGGTTGCGCGGATGTCAGTATGGTGTCGCTGATAGTTCGAGTAGATAATCTGTCTATCAGCACCAAGAAGGGCGCATTTAACGGTAGTTGAGCCGATATCTATACCCAGATTCAGTTGTTTTCGTATATTCACCCGTACTCCTACGCTTTCATCTCAATAGGATCGCCTGGCTGCAGGAACATGATGGTCATCAGTATCCTAGCCATCTCTTCTGGGCTCTCCTGCATATCGCGCTGTACCCAAC
>JAAYYH010000152.1 GCA_012515495.1 Coriobacteriaceae bacterium
CAGGCGCAGCGCGAGGCGTATCAGCTGAGTAAGGCCGCCGGTCTTCCCACACATTTGGAGTTCCCACCTATTAATGAGCTCTGGCTGGTCGATTACCAGATGACCTCCGCTCAAAAGGTCAGCCTGAAGCGTGACGGGCTTCGGTCGGCCAGCTATGGACTGCAGGCGGTCAATGATGGTTTGCAATCAGTTGGTTTTGGCCAGAATCGTTTCAAACTCAGATTAAGTGGAGCGGTTCATGAGGAAGAAGCCTGTATTCGAGCACTGAAGCGCTTTGTCCAACAACGCGCTATCGAGGTGCTGCCAGCTTTTGGTTGGCGGGTTTGCGATAAGGTAGGAGTCCGACCCCGAGAGATCAGTGTCAACAACCGTAAGACTGCTTGGGGGCTGTGTACGCGTGACGGCTCAATCAAGCTGGATCGCAAGCTGTTGTTCTTGCCAAAGGACCTTGCCGTACAAGTGGTTCTGCACGAGATTGCCCATTTGCGGCAGATGAATCATTCGAAACGATTCTACAGTGAACTATTCGCATTGGAGGGTTCAAGCCAGGAGGCCGAGCGTGCGGTCAAATCCGCGATGATCTATATCCCGGCTTGGCTGCGATAGAAAGCACTCGCACTAAGCAGTCACTTCACTCGCGCTGTGCTGTCGCACCTTACGCCCCATGCTACACCAACTTCACCTCCACTCGTCCATCAACAGTGAACACCCAGCGCTTGTTTGTGGTCGCATCCAATAGTGCGGCGTCGTGGCTGACAATCACCAGAGCGCAGGGGCATTGGGCAAGCACCGCCTCTAAAGCTTCGGTAGAATGCAGATCAAGATGATTGGTTGGCTCGTCCATGATGATCAGCTGCGGTCTCTGCATGATACCCATGGCTAACAGTATCTTACGCAATTCACCGGGAGACAACGCTTCCCCACTGAGGATGCGCTCAGGACTGGAATTCAGGCGTGCCACCAGGCTTAACAGCACACCTCTCTGCTTGGGTTCCACTTCCTTGAGTTCTGCCAACAGTTTGATTGCGCTGGCGTTATCGATCTCCTGTGGCAGGTAGACCAGTGGCACATCGGCAAGAACCCCTGCGACCAGGGCACGCAACAACGTACTCTTGCCACTGCCATTCGATCCCTGCAAGCCAATGTGGTCGGTGTTGCCCACGTCAAGTTGAGGATGCGCAAGGATCCTCTCGTCGCTCAGAGGAATGGTGCCCTTCTCCAGACAAGCCACAAGTTGTCGCTTGGAGGGAGCAGTGTCCAACCAGAAGGTGCCATCATAGGTCTTTGGCACATCGGCTTGGGCAAGGCGTTGTTCGGCGGCTTTAACGCGGGCATCCATTTGAGCGCTTCGTCTTCCTGCTTTGCCATCCTGACCGGAGACAATCGCCAGATCGATTCTAGCCTTGGCTGAGTGATCCTTGCTTGCGATGTGATGCTTGCTGCGCCTGACATTGGCCGCCGCCGCTTCACTTGCTCGTCGGGATCGCTCAGCTCGAAGATGACTCAGCTCCGCACGCGCGTTCTTGCGCTCACGCGCCGCGCTGAGCAGATCAAGACGCTCTTGTTCGCGACCTTGCGAATAGCTGCCGGCACGCATGATGGCTTCGCCTTTGCGCATGAACAGACAGCGACTAGTCAGGCTGTCAAGTAACTCGCGATTGTGGCTCACCAGCAGACCTACACCGGGATACTGGGCAAGTGCAGCCAGCAACTGCTGCCTGGTCGTCGTGTCGACGTGATTGGTGGGTTCGTCCAGCGCGAGCACCGAAGGTTTAAGCCAAAGGGAGACTCCCACCTGCAAACGCTTGCGCTCACCGTGACTTAGGCTCAGGTAGCGCCAAGGCCAGTCATCTTCGAGGCCAAGGATCTGGCGGATATGTAGCGCTTCCTTTGTGTAATCGAGTGCGAAATCCAGCAACGAATCCGGCGGCCGCTCTGTCTCTTGGGCAGAATAGCAGCATGACATCTGCGGATATTCGGCTGGATTGGGTGCGATGTTGCCGGAGTAATCCTTCAGCTCCGAAGTGATGATTCGTGCCAAGGTGGTCTTGCCACAGCCATTGGGGCCAACGATACCCGTCCAGCCAGCTGTGAAGGTAGCCGTTATCGGCTCTAGGGCAGGAAGAGGCGAATCTGCATAGGTATAGGCAACATTAGAAAGGGTTATCTGCATGGTGTTCTCCAAAGAATATGAAGTAGGCGTGAGGCAAGCGAGAAGCTACCCGATGTCACTGGGTAGGCACTGAGTCACAGAGTTGGCCACCAGCTACTGTTAGTGCTGAGCCACAATGTGAGTTATTTGGTCTCTGCGCTCTTCATTGGAGTACACC
>JAAYYH010000153.1 GCA_012515495.1 Coriobacteriaceae bacterium
AGGCAGCGATCATGTGGGTGTCACAGTCCACAGCGGCCTGGATGTTGTAGCAGCAGTTGAATCCGTCCTTGGTGTGCATCCGGTGGGCTTCGGGATCGGTGGTGAGTACCTGGGTGGCATCCGTCGCAGCGATCTTCTCCGCGTAACCCTCGTAGGTCTCCTTGCGGTCTCGCAGCTCGGCGATCGCCTGCAGGATGGCGTCTTTGTCCGGTTGCCCCTCTTCCTCTTCTGAGGCGTCCTCATCATCGAGCTTGGTAAGGTACGTATCGATGTTGGCCTCGATATTGGCCAGTTTCCTTTGCAGGCACTCGGTATTGTAGGCATTCGCGCGTGCGTTTTGGGCACGTACCTTGGTGCCGTCTACAGCTGCCATCCGCAATGGGTACAATCCGATACCTGCGCATATGCGCACGAAAGCGGCGAACACGCCCCTCATGGCGTCGCAGTTGTCCTTGCGGAAGTCGGCGATGGTGCGGAAATCTGGCTTGAGTCCACCGAGCAGGAACATGACCTCGATGTTGCGCGTACACTCCGCGGCCAGGCGGCGCGATGAGCGGGTGCGGTTAAGGTATCCGTATACATAGAGCTTGAGCAATGCTCTGGGATCATAGGCCGGACGTCCCGTATCAGCTGGCCTGGATCTGGCAAAACCCATATCCTCGATATCCAGCCCATCGACTAAGGCGTCGATGACACGGACCAAGGAGTCCGGGGCTACATATTCTTCCAATGATGGTGGTAACAATGTGACCTGACTGCGGTCGATTCCCTGGATATAGGCCATAGTGCCTCCTAAAGGGTTATTAGATGATTATAACACATCTAACACTAGTATACTAGCTATACTTTTCGGACAGTCTCACCAGATACATCTCAGGTCAGAAGCTGATACCAGGCTTCTGACCTGTTTCATTATTCAGCAAGCTCGGTCAAGAAAACTCTGTCTCGAGCCTGTATCCTCTTTTTCGAGGAGGTGAGCGCATGGAGCGATGGGATGCAATCAGCGCAGTTCAACGCATGCAGGACTATATCGATGAGAATATCAACGTGCCTATCACGCTTAGCGATCTGGCAAAAGCCGCGGGCTATTCGCAGTGGCACTCTGCAAGATTATTCAAGGAATTCATCGGTAAATCACCCTTTGAGTATATCCGAGCAGTCAGACTGAGTAAGGCTGCTCTGCAGCTTAGCGATAATCAACCAAGGATAGTTGATGTAGCCTTTGACTTCGTCTTTGATTCGCACGAGGGTTTCACCAGAGCATTCCACAGGGAATTCGGCATTACTCCAAAGAAGTTCAGCGATAACCCCAAGCCCCTGAAGTTATTTATGCCCTATCGAGTACGTGATTATTATCTGGCGCTGCAAAGAGGAGGTATTGAGATGTCTGACAAGCAGAGTGTGAGTACTGTCTTTGTGCAGGTGGTGGAGAGACCAGCAAGGAAACTGATATTGAAGAGAGGCGAAAAGGCCAGCCACTACTTCGAATATTGTGAGGAAGTTGGTTGTGATGTCTGGGAGATATTATCTAGGATTAAAGAGGCGATGTATGAGCCTGCGGGAATGTGGCTGCCAGAGAGCCTCATCAAGCTTGGCACTTCGAAGTATGTTCAAGGCGTTGAGGTAGCAATAGATTATCAGGGAAAGATCCCAGAGGGGTTTGAGGTTATCGATCTGCAGCCGTGCAAGATGATGATATTTCAGGGTGAACCCTACGATGACGAGAAGTTCGAAGAGGCAATCAGCGCGCTTTGGGATGTGATGAAGAAATACGATCCCATAATCTATGGCTACGAATGGGCTGATGATGAAGCTCCGCGATTCCAGCTTGAGCCACAGGGATACCGAGGGTATATCGAAGCAAGACCAGTAAGGCCTCTGAATAAGAAATAATCAATCTCATTCAACAAAGAATTATTCAACGAGGCTATTGACCTTCAACTTTGTTCAAACCTTAGCATCATGATCGTAGTTATTCTCAATTAATGGGGAAAGGAGTGGGATCATGACTAAGGGGAACAACGAAGAGGTCGTTGGAAATGAAGGTCTGGACAGGCGTAGTTTTCTAAAAGGCACTGCGCTAGGAGCACTTGGCTTGGCATCTGTTGGTGCTCTCAGTGCGTGTTCGCCAGCCAAAGAACAGGCAGCAGCACCACAAGAGCCAGAGGGTCAAGCTCCAGCAGCGGCTGAGTTCAAACCTGAGGAGACTTTTGACACTGACGTTGTTGTTGTCGGTTGCGGAGGCGCAGGCTTCGTGGCAGCGATCAATGCTGCAAAGAACGGTGCGAAGGTTGTCTGCATCGATAAGGTCGAGTCAATGGGATATCAGAACGGTCTGTTTGTCTCTGGTCCTTTTGCTGTCGATACGCCAACCTTGCAGAATAAAGAGGGTGGAACAACTCTTGAGGTCGACGAAGTCTTCTATCATGTGATGAACTATACTCACTGGACTCCCAATCCTCCGCTCATGAAGCGTTGTCTACAGGAATCAAAAAATGCCATCGCTATCCTTAGCGACGTAGGCTACACGTTCAAAGAGGTCAACTTCCGTTTTGAGACACCCTTTATTGGCGAAAAAGGCGGAATGCATCTCATCCTAGAACCTGCCAACGAGCGTGCAGAGATGTGGAACAAAGCCATTGAAGAGGCTGGTATAGATATGCATTTCGACACTGCTTTGGTGTCTTTGGCTACCAGCGATGGGGCGGTAACCGGTGTGAATGCTGTTCAAGGCGGAAAGAACATCCTCATCAACGCTAAGGCTGTCATCTTGACATCCGGTGGATATCTGGGTAACCGCGACCTGCAGGAGCGTTTCTTGCATACCCGTAAGCTCAATGTGGCTGCTGGCGGCGAATCTTTCTGCACAGGTGATACGATTATAGCGGCTGAGAACGCTGGTGCTGCGCTTGAGAAGACTTATGGCTATTGTCCCTGCGAGTACGGTGGAACACATTCAAAGGCTTCACGTCCAGCCAAGCAGGATAAGTATGACCAGAACTATGCTTTCAAGTTTGGTCTGTATGGTTGTCTGCTGGTTGATGCGCAAGGTAAGCGTTTTATCAACGAGGGCCTTCTCTGCGACTATCCGATGAGCTACGGGTCAGAGCAGATTCTCAAGCATTCACCCTGGTATGCGGTTGTCGATCAGTCATATGTAGATGCAATGACTACTCAGGGCCTGTATAACTATACAACCGCCAAAGGTGCTACATCTGAAAACTGGTTCATCGGCAACTATTTCAAGGAGAGGATCCTTGATAAATTGCCAGAGGATATCGAAGAAGGCATCGCTGAGGGCTGGTGTTTCAAGGCAGATACAATCGAAGAGTTGGCGGATAAACTTGGTCTGGAGAATCTGCCGGCAACGGTTGCTGAGTACAACAAATTCTGCGAAGCTGGAGTTGATGAGCAATTTGGTGCAAGCCCTTGGTATCTTTCACCGGTCAAGACAGGGCCGTTTTATGTGACAGAGAATGAGCCAAGTGCATGGAGTACTTTCGGTGGTATACGAATCGATGATTGCTGCCGTGCACTGACAATCGACAATGAAGTGATACCTGGTCTGTTTGCCGCTGGTACCGACGCAGGGAGTTTGTACTATTCACCTTATTATGACATCCCTGGTTTCTGCTACGGTCTGTGTATCGATTCTGGCTACATTGCTTCAACTGAAGCCGTGAAGGCACTTTAAATCTCACCTAAGCGAGCTCCCAAATGGGAGCTCGTTTCTTTTCCAAAATACAAAACAACGGTGATAGAATACAGAAGCAATTAATAAAGTGCGCCTTGAAGCATATGCAAAGCGCAAAGAGAGTGCGTATGCAACTAGGGGGCTCGGCGCTTTTCATCAGGCCAAGGGCTTGACGCTGCGTCAGGGGGTGGTTACGATTTATTGGATTAGCGAATTTGCTGCCATGACCGGTTTATCGACCTCGGCTGTCCGCTTTTATGAGCGCCAGGGGTTGCTGAAATCTCAACGCTCTGACTGTGGATATCGGTATTTCTCCATGCAGGATGCATTTAGGGTCAATGCGTTTCGAACCCTACTTTTCTATGGCCTTTCTGTAGAGCAAGCTGTTGAAGAGCTTGACAGGGAGCAGGATAATGAGCAATTCAAGTCTCTTCTTGAGGACCAGTACGAGAAACTTTCAACTCAAGCTGATGCTCTTAATCGCCGTGTGGTAAAAGTCAAGCAGGCAATCGAATTAATACGCAGTGATGAGATCGAATCTTTCAAATTCGTTGATGTGGAAGATTATCTGTTTGCGCGGGCATCACACGGATCGGACTTCAACATCTCCACTGTCAATAAAGATGAGATCAGGATTCTCTATGAGATGTTTGGAGTCTCTGCCTGCGCCCGAATCTTGAAAAAGACTGAATTTGAGCAAATGCTTCCCACTATCCATCCTGATTACATCATTACTATTCCAGAAAGAGAATTACAACGGATTCCAAAGCGAGATTCGTTGCATTTCGAGAAAATGGTCATGGGGAAGTGCATACACTATATTCGTAGAGTAGATAGAGAGAAAAGCGAGCAGATGTCAAGCTTCAAGGGTTTAATCGACTATCTTGAAGACCATGGCTATAAGCTGCGCGCGGATATCATACTATTTCCCACCTATTTCAATCTTGACGGCAATGGCTGTGATGTCGAGACACTCTATGTTCCAGTTGTCTAGGGTACTTGAAGAATTGACACTGTGTGAGATGTGCAAGCATAGAGAAGAGATGGGTGGACACAGAAAAAGAAAAAGAAATGTCACAAGCGACGTAGGAATTTTAGTTAGTAGATGCTGGACCCCGAGGGAGTCCAGCATCTACTTTTGGGACTGCTTAATGGATTGATGTGGTTATTTCTTCTCCCAGCATCTCTTGCTATCTTCGTACTTGACTGGGTTTTTAGGCGTGGTGCTTCCTGTCAGGGCATGAATTGTCGCATATCGTCCCATATCCATGTAAGAGCCACAGCACAAACCTCCCTGCGCCAGGTTCCATTCGAGGCCGCCGCAGATATCGCCAGCTCCAGAGCCTACTGAATAGAGACCCTTGATGACGTTGTTCTCTTTGTCCAGGACTCGATAGAATCGATCGACCATAACGCCAGAGTTGATGGCACTGCAACGGATCCATTGACGGATGCCCCAGTAAGGAGGAGTATCGATGGGTTTCAGGTTCTCCTTAAGAACTCCGTACTCGAGATCCATTCCGGATTCACAGTAGGAATTCCACTTCTCGACGCTTGCTTTCAGGCCCTCTGCCGGTATACCCAATTCTTCCGCGAGCTCATCTAGGGTGTCCGCACGATGGGTGTCGATTAGTTCCGTATAGACACCAGCGGGGTTGTCGAGAAAGCCGGGGATGTAGTTTTCCAGAGATTTCACGGGCACAGCCTTCGCGTTGTATTTCGTGAAGTAGTCGTTATCGAAGATCCTGAAGAATCTGCCCGGATCCTCAGCATCCTCACGACGACGCAGCGAGAGGTCCCATGATTCCATGGGGATCTCCTCATTCATAAAGCGCTCGCCCTTCTCATCGAGAGCCATGAATGGATAGCGAGTGATCATCATTGG
>JAAYYH010000154.1 GCA_012515495.1 Coriobacteriaceae bacterium
AGGATCTGAGCCACACTATCACCCACCGCTGGAGTAGGCGCAAGCGAGAGATCCAGGATACCCATCTGCACGCCCAAACGTCGAGACGCCTCACGAGCCACCAGCTCGCCCGCGCGGGTGATCTTGAATGCTGTCGCCTTGATTGCCTCAGCAACTGTGGTCAGATCGGCATTGGGAGGCAGATCCGCCAAGACAGCCCGTACCACGCCTGGCCCAGATACTCCCACATTGATTACAGCCTCTGCTTCGCCGCTACCATGGAATGCTCCTGCCATGAACGGATTATCCTCAACGGCATTGGCGAAGACCACCAATTTCGCACAACCGATAGCGTCTCTGTCAGCGGTTATCCGTGCAGTCTTCAAAATGGTTTCACACATCACCAACAGCGCGTCCATGTTGATACCTGCTCGTGTTGAAGCAACATTCACGCTGGAGCAGACACGTTCGGTACAAGCCAAGGCTGCGGGTATCGAGTCGATAAGGATCTCATCGGCTTTGCTCATGCCTTTTTGCACCAAGGCTGAGAACCCACCAACGAAATCAACACCGACTTCGCGACCGGCTTTGTCCATTGCCTCGGCAATGGCGACATAGCTGTCGGTTTTTGCCGCTGCGCAGACCTCGGCTATCGGCGTAACCGATATGCGTTTGTTAACGATGGGTATACCGTATTCGCGGGCTAGCTGTTCGGCTGTGGGAACCAGATGTTGCGCGGCCGTGGTCAACTTGTCGTAGAGTCGCGAAGCGCAAACGCTGATGTCCTCATGGCCGCAATCACGGACCGACAGCCCCAGCGTAATGGTGCGTATGTCCAGATTCTGCTGGGAAATCATCGCCAGGGTCTCCTTGACCTCGGCAGGTGTGATCTGCATACTTCACTCTCTCCTGTTCGTTGCTATTGCTCGACTATAGGTATTAGTAAACCGACTGTGGGCAACCAAAGATACCTCAGTCTTGCTTTATTGCCTTGATTCCGCCCATATATGGCTGCAACACGTCGGGAATCAGCACGCTGCCGTCTGGCTGCTGATAGTTCTCGATGATTGCTGCCATTGTCCTACCCACTGCCAGCCCGGAACCATTGAGGGTATGCACGTGACGAGTGCCCTTGAAGCTCTCCACATCCCGATATTTGATATCAGCTCGGCGCGCCTGGAAATCAACACAGTTGGAGCAGGAGCTGATCTCTTTATAATCGTTATACGATGGTAGCCAAACCTCCAGGTCATAGGTCTTTGCTGCCGAGAAACCAATGTCTCCCGTACAAAGGTTGATTACCCGATATGGCAGATTTAGAAGTTGGAGGATGTTCTCCGCATCGGCCACCATATCCTCAAGCTCGTCAAAGGAGGTTTCCGGGGTAACGAGCTTAACCATTTCCACCTTGTCGAACTGATGGACTCTGATCAGCCCGCGTGTGTCTCTGCCAGCACTACCCGCTTCCTCACGGAAACAAGGTGTGAACGCGCAGTAATGCAGAGGGAGGTCATTGGCTTCGAGTGTCTCATCGCGGTGGATGTTGGTTAACATCACCTCTGCGGTGGGTATCAGATACATACCATCTGTTGTCTTGAACAGATCCTCTTCGAATTTTGGTAATTGCCCAGTTCCGGTCAGAGTCTCCGCATTGCCGAGTATCGGACACCACCACTCTTTATAACCGCGGTCTATGTGTGTGTCAGCCATGAAGTTGATCAGAGCACGCTCCAGACGAGCACCCAGACCAGCTAAAAGGATAAAACGTGACTTGGACAGTTTGACGGCACGCTCAAAATCGATGATCCCCAGCTTAGGTCCCAGATCCCAGTGTGCCAAAGGGGAGAAATCGAATACTCGTGGCTCACCCCAGCGACGAACCTCGATGTTCTCCTCTTCACTTTTTCCGATTGGCGTGGTTTCAGAGGGTAGATTTGGCAATGCCAACATCATTTCCGCCAAGGTTTCCTCGCTGGTTGAACGCTGGACCTCCAGTGCGCCGAGTTGCTCATTGATCAGACGCACCTCGTTCTTGGCTGCCTCTGCCTCCTGCTGCGAGCCTAGTCGCATAAGCTCACCAATGCGCTTGGAAATGGCATTTCGCTGCGCCTGCAGGCTCTCCACCTTGCTTATCGCTGCCCTTCGCTCAGCATCAAGCTCGAGGAATCTCTCTTTGTCCCAAATCTGAGCACGCGACTCCATTGCTGTCGCTACTGTATCGGGATTCTCACGTACGAATCGAATATCGAGCATGTCTTCTCACAATCCTTAAGCTGATCACTGGTTTTTCAAATCGATTACCAGATTCTTCAAGCTGATCACTGGGTAACAGTATAAACAATTGGCTCCACTCATTCACCTTCACTTAGATATCCTCGGTAGACATGCGCTGTTTCGCCGGTTCGAGTAGATTTCGAATAGGTTTTATGTCAGGTTTTCACGCACCAACCAGAAGACTTGTTTGCGTTAACAACCGCAATCCTCTATCTTATCG
>JAAYYH010000155.1 GCA_012515495.1 Coriobacteriaceae bacterium
CGCAGTGGTTTTCGCTCTGTGATGCCCGAAAATATCCGACTGATCAGCGGTCCAGGCTGCCCGGTCTGTGTCACTGCGAACAAGGATATCGACGAGATGATCGCGCTGACGCGTCATCCCGAGATTATGGTGGCTACTTTTGGTGATATGATGCGGGTTCCCGGCTCAAGTACATCAATGCTGGCTCGTAAGGCTGAAGGCGCTGATGTGCAGGTGGTCTACTCTCCACTTGATGCCATTAATCTAGCCAAGGCCAATCCCGAGCGCCAGATCGTCTTCGTGGGTGTTGGCTTTGAGACAACCACACCTCTGATTGCTGCGACACTTGAACGCGCTGCCGCTCTGAATCTGGGGAACTTCAGTGTGATTGGTGCTCATAAACGGGTGCCACCAGCCCTTGATGTTCTGGTAAACGATTCGCAGGTTACGCTTGATGCATTGATCCTGCCTGGTCACGTGAGCACGATACTTGGTGTGGAGCCTTACGAGTTCCTGAGCTCGCGCTACAACATCCCCGGTGTTATCACCGGTTTCGAACCTGTTGATGTGTTGCAGGGTATCGCCATGTTATTGGAACAGTTGCATCGAAGAGAAGCCGAGATACAGATCGCCTATATGCGCGGTGTTCGCAAAGAGGGCAACCCCACTGCGCGGGCGGCGATCGACAAGATATTCGCAATCTCAGATGCGACCTGGCGAGGATTGGGCTTGATCCCAGATTCTGGTTATCGTATTCGAAATGAGTACGCTCTCTATGACGCGACAAAGCGCTTTGAGCTTGAAGTCGAGATGACTGTTGAGCCTAAGGGCTGTCTTTGCGGGGACGTCTTGCGCGGTGTGATATCGCCCAATGGTTGTCCGTTGTTTGGCAGGGCCTGTGTTCCCGAGAATCCGATTGGCCCGTGTATGGTTTCCAGCGAGGGCAGCTGTGCCGCCTACTACCGTTATCAGGTTCAGGATTGACAGAGGAGCAGGATAAACGATGGCAATAATGCATAGTCGCAATCCTGAGGTGTTTGATCGCGTCCACCAGATAAGGCGGGTGCTGCTGATCATCTTGCTCTTGAATGTATCCGTAGCGTTGGCAAAACTCATATATGGATTGATTACCAGCTCGATCTCCATGCAGGCAGACGGCGTCCATTCTTTCTTCGATGGGGCCGGGAATATCGTTGGATTGATTGGCATGGCCGTAGCTTGTCGCCCGGCGGATGCTGGACATCCTTATGGTCATGGGAAGTTTGAGACCATCGCCTCTGTGATAATCGGTCTGATTCTCTTAACCACTGCTGTCAACGTTGGTCGAGAAGCAGTTGTGACTTTGATGTCAGGTACCTCAACAGCCCAGGTGACCTGGTTATCCTTTGTGGTGATGATTGCCACTTTATGTATCAATGTGGGTGTGACCCTTTATGAGCGCCGTGCAGGCAAGCGGTTGAACAGCGAGATACTGATCGCCGATGCCTCACATACACTGTCTGACGCGTTGGTCTCGGTGGGCGTCATCGTTGGTTTGGTATTCGTCAGTGTTGGCATTACAGCAGCAGACGGTGTAATAGCTTTGGCAGTGAGCATGGTGATCCTCTACACCGCTTGGACGATCTTCCGCCAGGCAGCGGTTACGCTTTCCGATAAAGCCAGACTGCCGTTGAAAGAAGTCATGAAGATTGCCTGTAGCAATCCAGGCGTCAGTGAGTGTCATCGCATCAGGACTCGTGGTATGCCAGGAGAAGTCTATGTTGACTTCCACATATTGGTGGATGCGCAGATGTCTGTCCAGGAAGCCCATGGAATCGCCGATGATATCGAGTCCGCGCTCAAGAGCGAATACCCCGCCATTGCAGATATCGTCATCCATATCGAACCGGATACTGACGAGCAGCGCCAGGAGGACAGCACATTTACCGGTGATTTTGAAACTTCAGGCAGCAGAGCAGACAGTCAAGGCGAAGACGATGATGTCAGATGAATAACGAGGAGTCATTGTGAACAAGGCGAAGATTGATACAGTATTGATGTCACATGGCAGCGGCGGGACACTGATGAAGCGTCTGATCGAGGAGCTGTTCTATGAGGAATATGGCTCAAAGCCATTATTGCAGGGTGACGATGCCGCCGATCTGTCCTGTGAAGAGATGCAACAAGATCCTGGTAGCCGTCTAGCTTTCTCAACAGACACGTTTGTTGTAACACCGCACTTCTTTCCGGGTGGTGACATCGGGCGTCTGGCAATCTGTGGGACAGTCAATGATGTCGCGACCTCTGGAGCGAAGGTGCGTTACCTCAGCTGCGGGTTTGTGTTAGAAGAAGGCTTCTTGATGGACGACCTGAAAAGGATCTGCCATTCAATGGCTCAGGCTGCGCAAGAGGCTGATGTGCAGATTGTCACCGGTGACACCAAGGTTGTCGATCGTGGTCATGGCGATGGTATCTTCATCAATACCAGCGGTGTGGGGTTGATCCCGGCTGGCAGGCGCCTGGGAGGAGCGCTCTGTCAGCCAGGTGACAAGATCTTGCTCTCGGGCACAATCGGCGATCATGGTATTGCAATCATCTCAACTCGCGAAGGTCTGAGTTTCTCAACCACGATCGAATCGGACGCGGCACCGCTCAATCATCTGATCTCAGCAGTGCTGGAGGTTGCTCCCCAAACGCGTTGTTTCCGTGACCCAACCCGCGGCGGTCTATCATCGACTCTTAATGAACTTGCCCTGCAAAGTAACACTGTGATGACCATTAACGAGGAGAGCGTGCCTGTCAATGATCAGGTGAATGGTGCTTGCGAGATGCTGGGTTATGATGTATTCCAGGTTGCGAATGAGGGCAAGATTGTCTGCGTCGTCGCAGCGCAGGAGGCCGAAGCAGCGCTGAACGCGATGCGCTGTTCAAAGTATGGTGAGAATGCGGCAATAATCGGAGAGGTAACCTCGGTTCAAGCCCAAGATGGTGGACCGAAAGTCTATCTCGCCACTACTTTTGGTTCACGGCGGATTCTGGATATGCTAGTGGGGGAGCAGCTGCCGCGCATCTGTTAGCGCAAATCTACCATAGGTATATTCTGTTTTTGGTCAGAATCCCCTGTGCAGTGCGGTAGTATTATCGCGAAACGCAAATTGACAACCATCAGGTAGTAAGATTATGTCGGAGCGTTACTCGCTTCAGCAGTATGTGGTTCGACTAGTTGATGCGCCTCGTTGAATAGGGGATGATTGATATGGTGAAGATCGTGACTGATTCGTCCATTATGTTGACGATTGAAGAAGGTAAGAGCGAGGACATCGCCATCGTCCCACTATGCGTGAGTATTGCAGGGATTTCATATCGCGAGTACGAAGAGATCTCCGCTGATCAATTCATGTGGCATATCGATAATGGCGAGATTCCCTCTTCGTCATCGCCTACATTGCTGGATCTCAAAGAAGCATATGATTCGACAGACGATGAGATATTGCACATCTGCATGGCCGATGGTCTCTCAAGTTCCTATGACAGCGCCAGTTCCTATGCGACGTCACCAGAATACGTACAGCGGGTTCAGGTAATCAACTCCAGGACACTCTGTATGCCACAGCAGCACATAGTATTTCGCGCTCGCGATCTGGCGAGAGAAGGAAAGACAATCCCTGAGATCGTTGATGGGATTCGCGAGATGATTGATTCTGCCGCATCATTTCTGATACCTGAGGACTTTGATTATCTCAGAAGAGGGGGCAGGCTTTCTGCTGCAGCAGCAGGAATCATGTCGATACTGAAGACTGTGCCCGTTTTAGTGCAATCAGTTGATGGGAGAAAACTCGAGAAACTGACGATCTCCCGTAAATTCGATAAGGCTATCCATGCCGTTATGGTAGCACTGGAATCACGCGGAGTGGATTTGAGTCACCGTATAGACGTGAGTCACGCACATAACAAGAAGAAGGCTGAGCGTGCCATCGAATTGTTGCGCGAACGCTTCCCGGCTATCGAAATCGGACTTCATGAGCTTGGACCGGCGTTTATCACACAGGGCGGGCCCAAATGCATCTCGATACAATCAGTGAGAATCGTTTCGTGAAACCAGTTAATCAGTAATCAGAAAACGCGAAAGCGACTGCGCCTGCTGCAGTCGCTTTCATGTGCGAAGTGACATCTGATCTCAACAGTGCTCTCTGTATCTCTTGGAAAAGTCTACTGAGTAGACCCAGATTACAGAGCCGCCACCTGAGCCCCGATTGATTTACCAAAGGTAATCGCCGTACCGTGTGATGTCGCGGGACAGTTTGTGGGGTAATCGATTGCATAGCGTCCACCCATGACATTGCCCGATGCCCAAAGCTTGCCCAATGGCTTGCCGTTGCCATCGATGATCTGGCAATCTTTGTCCACCATCATGCCGGCTGTCATCACTCCAGCGGCGACAAAGGCCATGGAAGCATAGAATGGGCCCTCAGAGATTAGGAAGAGTCGATCGGCGCGCTTGTGGAAATCATCGTCATGACCCTTGGCGCAGAGCTCGTTATAACGATTAACCTCCGCCAGAGCGACTTCAACCGGCAAACCGATTTTCTCAAAGAGTTCTTCCAGGGTATCTGCCGCCCACCAGAAACCTTCGAAGTCGGGCGCTAAAGCTTCTTGCCAGCGGGCGTGATCGGCCGCCAGCGATTCAGGGGTAACCAATTGCATCTCTTTATTGCCGTGACCGATACTCTGATTCAAGAGCATCTCATCCACATTACCGTCATCCCAGATCTGGTAGGAGATAGCTAACGGCTGACGCAGTAGTGCATTGGTGAAGCTTTGACCCGGAACATCCTCATTGCACCAACGTTTGCCCAGCATATTGAGCTGTAGAGCTGCTGTTGCGCCCAGGCCGAAGAAACCTCCCGCGAATGAGTGGGACATGTGAGCATGCGGGGCAGGCTCCAGTTGGCCTCCAGCCCAGATTGCCATCTTGTGTCCGTCACCGGTTGATGTTGCTATCCTTGTTGGCTGATTCTTCAGTGCCAGGAAGAACTCGGGACACAGGGCTTGCAGCATGGCGACATTTGCGCCGTAATCACCGGTTGCCAACATGGTTCCCTTGCTAGCCG
>JAAYYH010000156.1 GCA_012515495.1 Coriobacteriaceae bacterium
GATACGTGATATCGATGCTCTCATGTCCCATGCGCTCGGCAATAGCCAACACCGAAAAACCCATTTCGATCAGCAGCGACACATGACTATGACGCAGGTCGTGAATACGTATCCGTTTGATACCCGTCTCTTTGCACCCGCGCCTCATTTCATGGCCTAGATAATATTTGGTATGCGTGAATACGCGCTCGCCCTCAACCAGGTCTTGCCTTCCTGCGAAGTATTCCTCCAACTCTTCTATCAAAAACTCCGGCATGGTGATGATGCGTATCGACTTTGGTGTTTTCGGCCCAGTGATAACGTCTCTTCCATTAATCCTTTGGTATGACTTCGTGATGGAAAGTACTCCTTTCTTGAAATCGAAGTCCTCTGGATACAGCGCAAGCAATTCACCGACCCTCAATCCGCACCAGTAAAGGATTTCGAACATATAAAACGATGCCGGTTTCGACATCATGGTGTCTGAGTAGGCGAGATATTCCTCTTTGGTCCAGAATTGCATCTCGTCAGAGCTTTTACTGCCCATCTTGGTGGTTTTGACAACCGGGTTAATGCGCAGACCGTAATAGCGAACCGCATGGTTGATAATCGCGTTGAGCTGATTATTTATAGCTCTCAGATATGTTGGTTTGAATGGCTTTCCCTTCTCGTCTCTATAGCCAACCAGTTCATTTTGCCATTTGACGATATCTAGCGAGGTTATGTCACACATGGGTTTCTTGCCAAAGAATGGGATCAACTTATCTTGTATCATGTAAGACTTGTTCATCCACGTGTTCTCTTTGAGTCTTGGTCTGATATCTTCCTCATAGAGCTTGCAAAACTCCACGAAAGTCACGTCCATCGATCCGGCTTTCGACGCACGGAAGTCGCTTTCCCATGCAAGGGCCTCCTTTTTGGTCGTAAATCCTCGCTTGACCTTATGCTTCTTGTCGCCGCATCGAGTTGTATACCAAACCTGCGTGTGCCATGTGCTGTTTTCGTCCTTATATACGGGCATTGCCGTCCTCCTCTTCGCCGGGGAAATAACGCTTCGCAAAGTAGTTCTCGTCTACTCTGCCGCGTACGATGCAAAATCCCTTCACCTCAAGCTCGGCATTAAGGGAGCGGATGATCTTATACGCATGCTTCTCGGTTATCCCAAGCCGCTTTGCTATTTCCCGAGCGTCCACCATTCGATATGAACTCATGTTTCTACCTCCAGTACAGTACATATACGTACTGTATATACATGCTAACAGTACGTTAAAGTACGGTCAAGCAATTGCGTACAAATGTGTACTGAGGTAACATTCAGCCTGCAGATAATTGAAGCAACCAGAAGACGTATGAGGTAATGCATGGGAACCGGCAAACGAATCCTCCGCTATAGAAAAGCCAAAGGGCTCACACAAAAGCAGCTAGCCGAAAAGATCGGTGCATCGGAGTCGTCTGTGCGCCTCTATGAGTTGGAGCTGCGCAATCCGGGGAAGGTACAGGTAAAGGCTCTTGCAAAGGCGCTCGAGATATCCCCAGCAGCATTAGCGGATTATAACTTTGAAACCTCGCGACAAATCCTTGAAGCGCTCTTCAGGCTCGAGGAAACCGTTGGATTGACACCGACAAGCACAGAAGATGGCTTGGCCCTCACAATCGATCCTGCGGCCCCGCAGGCACAAAAGCTCACCCAGTCACTCAAGGCCTGGCAGCAGATGCACGATAAGTACATCTCGGAAGAGATCAGCGAAGAAGAATATGAGGCATGGAAAGCGTCTTTTGGGGTCTGAAATCGATTCAGAATAAATGAATCTTGCAGAAATGGGGCGATAAGCCCCATTTTGCATTTCTGTCAAGGAGCAAATTTATTCCCCATTAACTACCTGCGGAAACGTGTTTTTGACGCTCCAAAAAGGGCACTGAGTTCAAAATGAGTTCAAGAATATTTTTTTGGTCTTTGAGTTTGAGGTGGTTAGCACCTCTTCAAAATTCTCCGTATCATCTCGTGCAATCTCATACCGGGGAATAAAAGGGAGAATAAAGTCATAGCAGCCCATCCGCTTCGATTTATTCCCCTTACTGACATTATCGCAGGTAAAAGCAATGAAATAACCTCCCTGAAAGAAGTACATCAGAGAGGTTATGAGTTTGAACAAGATGTGGCGTGCGGGTGGCTTACACGTTTTCGGTTACATCAGATAGCATTATGCGCTATCAGATGTAACGTGCTTGCACTGCCTGAATTACGAACGTTTGTTCGTAATTTTCACTCCCACTCAATAGTTCCTGGCGGCTTGCTGGTGATGTCATAGGCCACGCGATTGACGCCTTCGACCTCGGCGACAATGCGTGATGATATCTTAGCCAGTAGCTCGTGCGGCAATCTCGCCCAGTCCGCGGTCATCGCGTCGCGTGATTCAACAGCTCTAATGATAATCGGATGCGCATAGGTGCGCTCATCGCCCATCACGCCCACGCTGCGAATGTCCGGCAACACGGCAAAATACTGCCAGACGCTGCGCTCGCTATCGCGCACGCCAGTCTGCTCGAACAATTGATGGTTGTAGGCGTCAATTTCCTCACGAACGATGGCATCGGCATTGCGCAATATTTCCAGCTTCTCCAGAGTCACATCACCAATGATGCGCACGGCTAGGCCAGGTCCAGGGAACGGCTGACGATACACCATCGACTCAGGCAGCCCCAATGTGGCGCCCAATGCGCGCACCTCGTCCTTGAAGAGGTTGCGCAGCGGCTCAATCAGCTCAAAGTGCACACCGTCAGGGAACGGTATCAGGTTGTGGTGGCTTTTGATCTTGGACGCGCTCTTGCTGCCGCTCTCGATCACATCCGGGTAGATGGTACCCTGCGCTAGGAACTTCACTGGTTTGCCATCGGCTGCTTCCAATTTGGCGGCCTCGGCAAAGAACACGTGCCAAAACTCGGTACCGATTATCTTCCGTTTCTGCTCTGGATCACTCACACCAGCCAGCGCTTGCGCATACTGCTCGCGGGCGTCAACGTAGACAAAGTTCGCGTCAAACTGCTTGGTGAAGACCCGTTCCACTTCTTCGGGTTCACCCTTGCGCATCAACCCGTGGTTCACGAACACACAGGTTAACTGCTTACCAATGGCATGTGACAGCAGTGCTGCAACCACGCTGGAGTCCACGCCGCCAGAGAGGCCAAGGATGACCTTCTCATCCCCTACCTGCTCACGCACTGTGGCGGTAATCTCATCGATGATTGAGTTCATGGTCCAGCTTGCCTCTAGCTTTGCTATATCGAAAAGGAAATTCTTCAGCATCTGATTGCCATAGACGGTGTGATGGACCTCAGGATGGAACTGCGTGGCGTAGAGCTGGCGGGATGGACACTCCATTGCAGCGATAGCCGTTGTGGGCGTCGATGCGGTGACCACAAAGCCTGCAGGCACGCTACCTACACTGTCGCGATGGCTCATCCACACAGTCTGCTCGAGAGGTGTATCGCAAAAGAGCTGAGATTCTACGTCACAACGGGTCAGCTCTGCCGGGCCATACTCCCCGATATCGGTCTGCGGCACAGTGCCACCTAGAGTAGAGGCCATCACCTGCATGCCGTAGCAGAAACCCAACACCGGCACACCCAACTCCAAAAAACGTGAATCGAGCGTTGGCGCACCTTCAGCGTAGACACTGGCTGGCCCACCTGAGAGCACAATGGCTGCGGGGAGGTCAGCTTCAATCTCGGCAAAGTCGACATCATGAGACACAAGCTCACTATAGACGTTTAGATCACGGATGCGTCGAGTGATCAATTGTCCGTACTGGGCGCCAAAATCCACGACGATAACCCGTGGCACCCGGTTGTTCTCTTGCACTGGATTCCTTTCCTGATACTATAATTGCATCAGTATACTACGGCTCTTGACAGTTAGAAGTGGCACGCTTGCTTGGACAGCTAATCCTCTTTCCTAAGAGAGACCAGCTTTGTGGCACGGCGAATGCCGTCATCTAATGGTAGCCTATCATGCCGCCACCTTCAATTCTCTTGATCCTATAC
>JAAYYH010000157.1 GCA_012515495.1 Coriobacteriaceae bacterium
GCTGCTTTTCGAGCAACTGTTCTCCTGCGAGGTTTTATGGAATCGTTTGTCGGACTCATGCGTTTCTAACCCTCTCCCAGTCTGCGTTGAAAGAAGCCAGACCATTGTTGGTCAGGGGATGCTCAACACATTTCTTCAAGACATTGAATGGCACTGTAGCGATGTCAGCACCAAGCAAAGCGGCCTGAGTGACATGATTGGTGCTCCGTATGGAAGCCGCTATGACCTCAACGGCCTCACCGCCTACCCCGCACTGCGTGAAATCGTAATTATTCAGAGCAACGATGATGTTTGATAGTTGATCGAGTCCATCTTCGCTGATGTCGTCGAATCGACCTACAAAGGGACTGACATATCGAGCGCCACTGCGAGCAGCAAGAAGCACCTGCGGAACACTGAAGCACAGAGTCATATTCACACGGATACCTTCATCAGCGAGAGCGCGCGTCGCAGCCAGACCTTCGACGGTGACCGGGATCTTAACCACGACGTTAGACGCAATCGCAGCCAGCTCTCTGCCCTCACAGATAATTTCCTCACGAGTTGCGCCTACTGCTTCCGCGCTTACGGGACCTTTGCACAACGTGCAGATGCGGTCGATATGCGCTGGAAAATCTGCCAGTGTGCCACCTATGCGGGCATACAGACTCGGATTGGTGGTCACCCCTGCAAGGGCTCCCCATGAAACAGCCTCTTTGATCTCCTTGAGATCTGCCGTATCCAAAAAGAATTTCACTCTTCAGCCTCCTTAAGGCTTCCTAACAGAACCTCGCACACATCCAAACCATCGGCAGAACAACGGATTCAGAGCGCTGAAATACTGTTATCTGGGTAAGACCACACGGATTTTCGGTATGTACCTTCCATACATTGCCCTTGATAAGAATGCTGAAGAAATCGATGAGGACTCAGATTATCAAGAGGGATTTTGTGGACTAACTATAACACGTTTTGCCCTGGGCGGGTAGGAATGCGAAAAAAACATGCCAAAAAGTTGTCTCATGAGGTAAGCGGCAGTTGATTCGGGGTTGAAGAAGACGCCACTATTCAGCGCTGAAAGTAGCAGTAAGAATAGTTAACCAAAGGTATCCAGAAACGCTTATCTGAAGAAATCTGCTGTTTGTTGTTTGCGTTGATTCTGAAATGTTAGTCACATGGCAACCGATAATGAAGTAAAGTGGTTGCACACAACTAGTTTGGAGGAAGAATGGCAACAAAAGGTCAAAAGGTAAAGGTCCACTATACCGGCACACTTGAGGATGGCAGCCAGTTTGACAGTAGTGTGGAACGCGATGAACCCATCGAATTTTTGGTGGGCATGGGACAGACAATCCCCGGATTCGATTCTGCTGTATTAGAGATGGAAGTTGGAGAGAAGCGTTCCATCTGTATTCCGGCCGCAGAAGCTTACGGTGAATACAACGATGAGTACATCGAAGAAGTCCCCACAGAGTACATTCCCAACTCCAGTGATCTGCCAATCGGACAGTTCATCCAGATGTCTTCGAGTCAAGGTATCATGCGAGTCAAGGTACTCAAGATCGAAGACGATATCGTCTATCTCGATCACAATCATGAACTCGCAGGAAAAGACCTCAATTTCGAGCTCGAGTTAATTGAAGCTGTTGACGCGCCCGAAGAAGTATCGGCATTCCAAGCAGCGCAGAGCACAGATTGCTCCTCAAGCTCCTGTGGCTCCTGCTGTGGTAGTTGCGGCTAAGATTTAGCCAACGATACAAATCTGCTATGTACCTACGCCAGTGCGAAAAGCTGGCAAACAGACCCGACTATCACAGCCGGGTCTTTCTTTGTCCTGAAGAACGCAGCAGTGATAGCGGGATCTCGGTTTCAGCAATTCTCCCCCAACATTGCAAATTTGCAAGTAATGCGAAGATTAAGTCGGCGTTTAGCCAACTAGGCCAGTATACTTGTGCCTAACAATAGCGTACTAGCACAATATATAGTTTCCTAATTATGCTAGTACATTATGCACTTTCACACTACCTGAAGATTTGCTCCAAAAGACGGCTAATTCTCCACGATCTTCGCACTAGCTGCAAATCTGTGCAGGACTGAACCGCGCGCTTAATCAAAACAGTAACTGATAAACGCATATACTGGCTTACCAACACCTGCACTGGCTCTGAGCAAAGCAGATCAATCCTGCGGCTACAGCAAAACTCCAACGGTTTTCACGATCAGGCCTGAGAGTCCTCCACACGAATAAGCACTGGTTCGCCAGTGAGTATGCCCGTCTCAGCGATGCCCTTGAGTGAAGCTCGAACGGCTTCCTCGCGCGCGGAGTGGGTGACGTAGGCAAGCTCAGCAGTCTGGTCGTGGGCACCACGTTGTACAACGCTGAAAATCGAAACACCGTTTTGCGCGAACACTGCAGCGCTGGTTGCAAGCA
>JAAYYH010000158.1 GCA_012515495.1 Coriobacteriaceae bacterium
ACAATTGCATTCTGTTGGTTGATACCTATGATGTATTAGACGGTGTGCGAAACGCTATCATCGTTGCTCTTGAGATGGAGCAGCGTGGACAGAAGCTTTCAGGGATCCGCATCGATTCCGGTGACTTGGCATGGCTTTCCATCCAGGCCCGTGATCTCTTGGATGAAGCTGGACTGGATTACGTCAAGATAGTTGCCAGTAATGATTTGGATGAGTATACGATTCAGAGCCTGCATGATCAGGAGGCATGTATCGATGCATGGGGAGTTGGCACAAGACTTGCGACAGCCTATGACCAACCTTCGTTGGGTGGCGTATATAAGCTCTGTGCAACGAGAGTGCCCGGACAGCGATGGACCCCCTCTCTCAAAGTATCTGAGCAGGTCAAGAAATCAACGTTTCCCGGCGTTCTCGAAGTGCGCCGTTATTTCGATGCCGATGGTGTCATGGTGGGAGATATGGTCTATGATCAGAATATGCCTCCACGAGATGACTTGATTATTGATCCCTTTGATGATCTACGGCGCAAGGATTTAAGCAGTAAAGATCATCAAGAGCTGTTGGTACCCCTGGCGCGCAAAGGTAAGGCGGTATTGAGCGCTGAAGAAACCAGCGCGATTCGAGCCCAACAGCGCACACTGGCCAACTTACAGCAGCTGCATCCATCCAATAAGCGATTGCTGAATCCACACAGCTACCCCGTTGGACTCGAGACTCAACTGCACGGTCAACGGGAGGCGCTCATTAAGGCCGTCAGAGGGATCAAGGACTAGACGAGTCATCTGGCTGACTGGCTAGAACGTCACAATCTCCTGCTCTTTGGTGAACGAGCTGAAAGTAGCAGTCACATCCTTGAGGTACAAGACCTGATTGTTGCCATCTCCAGCAGTGTACATTTTGGCTAAGCTTGGATAATCGGCAAGAAGGCTTTCCTCGGCTTCGATCCTCTCGTCATCAACAAGTGTCGCGGTGACGCGGACCCATTCGCCGTTTTGGAACGCGCATAGTTCGACTCTAGGATTGATAGTTATTTGCTTTGAAACGCTTTTGACTCTTCCGGTTTGGATATAGAGCTTACCTTCAAACAGGTGGATAGTGCCAAAGGGTCGTATCCTTGGCTGGTCGCCTTCAACGGTAGCCAGATAATAGGTGCCAGCCTGTTTGATGAAATCGTGAACCCTCTGGATAGCTGTTGTATCAGTCACAGTAGCTCCTCTTCGCGTTGAACCAAGTCTGTCTATTGCATGATAGCGCAAATAGAAATCATGGTGTCAAACAACGCGCATTCTTTAATCTGCCACTGGCTTACTATACGGCACATTAGTCCTCATGTATTAGCACTAAATTGTCTTTAGGACGCCTCTACTTATACCCTGTGGACCAATCACCTCTACTATGTTACGAAGCCATGTTTTATCAAGGACAGGAAGGATAAGGGACTGTATGAAAATCAAAGATAAGACCGTTGTCCAGAACCTGGGTTTTTGTGGCTTCGGTGGAGCGGCGAATTTCGCTTGCGTCGACGTGTTAGATGGTCGTGTTGCTCGTATTCGCCCTCTTCGATACGATCAGGACTACACACCCGAAGACCTGAACTCATGGGAATACAACGTTCGAGGCAAGACCTTTACGCCGGGGATGAAGTCACTGATTCCACCGTTGTCATTGGCCTACAAGACTCGCGCCTATTCACCAAACCGTGTACCTTTCCCCCTGAAGCGCGTTGATTGGGATCCCAATGGTGAGAGAAATCCCCAAAACCGCGGCATCAGCGGCTATGAACGCATAAGTTGGGATGAAGCCACGGAGATCATCGCTGCCGAATTAGTGCGGATCCATGATACCTATGGAAACCGTGCCATCCTCGTGCAGGGTGAAGGCCACGGCGAGACCAAGATCATCTCTGGGCCTCACGGTTGCCAGAGCGTTCTGCTTGATAACATCGGACCAGAAAAGGGCGAGTACACCGTACAGGCTCGCCAACCTGACTCTTGGGAAGGTTGGTATTGGGGTGCCAAGCATGTCTGGGGTTGTGAAAGCCACGGACAGCAGAATCCTCAGGACAATGAGGTCTGGGATATCTCCAACAATTCTGATGCGCTGCTGTTTTGGGGAGCTGATCCCGAGACAACACCGTGGGGTTGGGGTGGTCTGCTGCCGAGTCGTCTTTGCTATTGGTTCGCTGAGATCGGTGTCAAGCAGATCCATATAGCTCCCGATGTCAACTACACCAATGCTGTGCACGCCGACAGGTGGATCCCTGTTCTTCCCAATACCGATGCGGCTTTCCAGCTGGCTATCGCCTATGTCTGGATGACAGAGGGTCTATACGACAAAGAATATATCGAAACCCATGCTGAGGGATTCGATTGGTTTGAGTATTACGTTTTAGGGAGTGAGGACGGCGTTCCAAAAACACCGAAATGGGCTGAGGAGAAGTGCGGGATACCGTCATATCGTATCAAGGCTTTTGCCCGTTACTGGGCCAAACACATCGTCTCTATCGCTCACTGCAACGGTGGCGGCTTCATCCGCTCCTGTTTCGCTCATGAGCCAGCCCGCTTGGAAGCATACCTTCTGGCCATGCAGGGACTCGGTAAACCGGGCGTCCACCAGCTGAAGTTGATCGAGTGGGGCATCCAGGGCATCTTCCCGGTTCCGCCTTCAAAAGTGCAGCCCAACCTCTACGCTGGTTATAAGGGTTGGAAGATGTCACCTCCCAAACATTTCATTCCCAAGACCATGACACCGCAGGCGATACTTGATCAGGAAAACAGCATCAGCTGGTATGGACACGTGATCTGTTCGATGGATCGCAAGGATCAGTTCCTAGGCTTTGAGTATCCTGGCGATGGCCCACGTATCCACATGATCTGGAGCGACACTCCCTGTTGGGAAACCTGTTGGAACGGTGGAAATGCCTATCAGGAAGCCGTCCGTCATGAGAGCATCGAATTCTATGTAGTGCAACATCAATGGATGGAGAATGACACATTGATGGCCGAC
>JAAYYH010000159.1 GCA_012515495.1 Coriobacteriaceae bacterium
GGAGAGCGCGCTCTTCAACTCTACGAAATAGGAGAAAACTGATGGAAGTAATCGGCACTGCGGTTGTCTACCTGATAATGATCTGCGCGGTGATCGGCGCCGTAGCATCTGTTATCAATCCAGAAAGTGAGCTTGGTAAAGAGTTCGTTGCCGGTATCGATTCCATCGGACCGATCTTCTTGCCGGTGGCAGGTATCATGGCGGCGGCCCCTTATCTTACCGCCTTCGTCACTAGTGTATTTGGGCCGGTATTCTCGGCTGTTGGTGCCGATCCCGCTATGGCAGCCACCACCTTAATTGCCGTCGATATGGGCGGCTACCAACTGGCAGAAGCACTAGCTCAGACAAAGGAAAGCTGGATCATGGCGATGATGACCGGCTATATGGCAGGAGCTACCATAGTCTTCACCATCCCAGTCGCGTTGAAGATGATCCAGAAGAAAGACCAAAAATATCTGGCATTGGGCGTGATGTCCGGACTGTTGTCAATCCCTATCGGTGTACTCGTCTCCAGCGCGATCATCGCACTCACGAATCCGATGATCCGAGAAGTCATCTCCACCAACGGCGAAGCGACTTATCAGCTGGCACTGAGCTTCGGTACCATTGGCTTGAACCTGATACCCTTGATAATCTTCTGCGTCGCCCTGGCATTGGGACTGATGTTCAAACCTGACGCCATGATCAAGGGCTTCATCGTCTTTGGACGCGTACTTGAATCAGTACTGAAACTAGTCTTCGTGCTAGTAGTGGTCGAATACTTCAGTGGTCTACCTTCAACATGGATGGGAGCGTTGTGGGGTTTCGAACCTATCATCGCCGATGAGAGCGACTTGTTCAGAGCGTTGGAGGTTTCGGGCGCTGTGGGTATCATGCTCTGCGGTGCCTTCCCGATGGTGCACCTCATCAAGAAATACCTGGCAAAACCCTTGGCAGTAGCAGGCAAATTCGTTGGCCTGAGCTCCGATGCGACTACTGGCCTGCTTGCAGCTTCGGCAAATGTTCTCGCTTTACTGGCAATCATCAAAGACCTCAAGGCTCGCGATAAGGTCATCACCTTGGCTTTTGCTGTTTGCTGTGCCTTCCTGTTTGGCGACCACCTATCGTTCACGGCGAATTTCCAGCCCTCTCTGATTGTGCCCGTGTTGGTAGGTAAACTGGCTGCCGGTGTCTGTGCTGTGGTATTCGCCAACCTTTTAGCGGTCAAGAAAGCTGAACAGCTCGAAGCTGAACAGCTCGAAGCAGAGAGAATCGCCGAATCAACCACTCAATCCGAAAAAGTATTGCATCCAGCCTACGAGGAGCAGATTTAGTTTTTCAACCATAGCGGTGGCCAGTAACAGCTACAATCTGGATATGGACATTTTCAATCAAAATGATGCACATATCAGGGCAATTGCTGACTATCTGGCCACTGGCGCTAACGCGGGATGCGACCACTGTCTGGGCTTTGAATTGGAGCATTTCGTCGTTGAGGCGAACAGCCATCGCCTTATCCCCTACCTTGCGAGCAGTGATGACTCACCAGGGGTGCGCGACATTCTCGAACGATTAACGGATTATTACCACAAGCAGGTTCACGAGACTCAACCCGATGGTGGCACTTGGCTGATCGGCCTGTCGCGACCGGGGCTGAATATCACCCTCGAACCCGGGGCCCAGTTAGAGGTCAGTATCGGCCCAGCGCTGGCGATCTCTGAGATTGAGCGGATCTACAATGATTTTATTGCCGAGATCTATCCAATCCTTGAAGCATACGGTTACGAGCTTGTGACGCTCGGTTATCACCCCACAGCCTGTGCCGGCGATATCCCCTTGATTCCCAAAGCTCGCTATCGTCTGATGGATCACCATTTCCAGACAACAGGCAGACACGGTATCTGTATGATGCGCGCCAGTGCTTCCACACAGGTCAGTATCGATTACAGCGACGAACAGGACTGCGTGAGGAAATTTCGGATAGCTAGCGCTCTCGGTCCTCTGTTGGCATTTATCACCGACAACTCACCGATCTTCGAAGGAAACAAGATAGGCATCCAAGTCGATGCTCGCCCAGACGACAGCAACCATACGGCTCTTACCTGCAGTAAACTTCCTGTGCCAAAACGCATGGTGCGCATGGCCATCTGGGATGACGTGGACTCGGCTCGGTCGCTGATAACACCTTTCACCTTCACTGATGGTTTTGGCTATACGAGCTATGCCAATACACTATTGTCCGCTCCGGCGATCTTCAGAGTCCAATTGGATGAGAACGGCGAACCCTGTCCCCTCTGTGGGCAGAAAAGTGAATATACCGATCTTGAATCCTTCGGATCGGTCTTTGCGAACACGGAATTCACCAAACCCCTGATAGAGCACATCTTGTCACTGTTCTTCTTTGACACCCGATTGAAGGGATACATGGAGATCCGCGTCGCGGATTCCCTACCCCTAGAATATGCGTTGGCCTTCACCGCGCTCATCAAAGGCATTTTCTATAGCGCTGAGGCATTGGATCAACTCGAAAAGTCCTTGGCGGGTGTTGACATCGCTGATATCGCCGCAGCGAAGGCTAGCCTCAGAGAAGATGCCTTCCAAGCGACTGTCTATCACCGTAACGCGGCTGACTGGCTGGACGCGTTACTCGACTTAGCGCATGCTGGGTTGCCGACAGAAGAGCAATTCTACCTTGAACCCCTCCAGGAACTTGTCGGTGCGCGTCAAACCCTTTTAGACCTTTACAGTCCTAGGTTATCCGCTCCCGGAGAGGAACACGATATCCCTGAACATGATATCGCCGCGCAACAACTATACCTCGATGCTTTCCTCGCGCTGGA
>JAAYYH010000160.1 GCA_012515495.1 Coriobacteriaceae bacterium
GCTCATGTCATGCTTGGCAAATGGCACAACCACGGGAATGCCCATGTGCTCGATGATATGGGTGTGTATACCATAGACTTCCTCGATATTCTCTGGAGTCATCGTTTCCACTCCGCCGAAGGAGAACACCTTTGAGTCCTTGAGGAACAAAAACTTCTCGCAATACCTGATAGCCAGATTCAAATCATGGATGATGAGTATCACGCAGGTATTGTGCTCTTTGGCTATCTTCCTCACTATGTGTAACATCTCATGCTGGTTATAAGGATCGAGGTTGCTGGTTGGTTCGTCGAGCAACAGTATGCGCGGCTCCTGCGCGAGGGCGCGCGCCAACATCACTTTTTGAGTCTCCCCACCCGATAATTGCGAAACGTTGCGCAGGGCAAACTCCTCGAGCCCCATCCTGTGGATGATGTCCAGCGTTATCTCGGTATCCTTCTGAGTTGCATCCCATTTGATGTAAGGCTTGCGCCCCAGAAGCACGGTATCGAACACCGTCATTGTGTTATTGACCTCACTGGCTTGCGCAACGTAAGCGATATTCTGTGCCATCTCCTTCTTTGGCATCTCGAATACGTTCTTGCCTTCAACAAGCACCACACCTTCATCAGCATGGCAAATGCGGTCGATACACTTGAGCAAGGTGCTTTTTCCGGCACCGTTGTTGCCAAGTACAGCTATGCACTCATTCTCAGACACCGCAAAGCTGATGTCCTCCAAGGTCTTCTTCGCAGTCCTGCCGTAGGTGAAACCTATGCCGTCAACCTCAAGCATTTGTCTTGAAACCTTTCAACAATAAGAACAGGAACATTGGCGCGCCCAAAAATGAGGTTATTGCGCCGATGGGTAAGATTACGGGGGCGATTATCAGTCTGCCAAACGTATCTGCCAGAATCAGCAGAAGCGCACCAGCCACCGCGGAGCTCGGGAGCAGGTAACGGTAGTCATTACCTACGAACCGACGCATGATATGCGGGGCGATGAGGCCAACGAAGCTGATAATGCCTACAAAGGAAACAGCCACTGCAGCTGACAGTGAGCAGATGCCCAAGCTCACGAGCATAACATTTCGCGAATTGACACCCAAGCTCTTCGCGGTGTCGGCGCCACTTTCCATGGCATTGTAGTTCCAGCGGTTCAGAAGGTAGTAGAGCATCGAAGCCACAAGCACTACCGTCAATATGGTTATCTCAGCCCAACCAGCAGATCCAAGGTTTCCAAATGTCCAAAAGACGATGGCGCTGATCTTGGTCTCATCCGCAAAATACTGTAATAGCGTTAAGCCGCCTGCGAACAAAGAGCTCAGGGCAACACCGCCAAGGATCAAACCAGTAGGCCCAAGATCCTTCCTGAAACGGGATAAGGCGATTATCACCACAGTTGAGAGTGAACCGCAGATAAATGCACAGATGGTAACGATGTAGGGGTTGTTGATGGATATAGCAGTCGCTGCAGAATCAGAATTCACAACACCACCGCCAAAGACCACCAAGCCCACTGCGGCACCAAAGGCAGCACCTTGAGAGACACCCAAAGTCGAGGCCGATGCCAGAGGGTTATGCAGCACACACTGCATAACTGCGCCTGATGCCGCCAAAACAGCGCCAACGAGGATGGCTGCCAGCACGCGCGGCAATCTGATACCCAAAACCGCTGTCCTGTGCATCTGCTCGCCACCACCAAATAACGCGCTGATCACGTCAGGGATTGAGATGTTCAGAGAACCAGCGCTAATCGCGAACAGCGCAGTGATCAGAGTAATCGCCACGACTACAAAGAACACCAGGCGCTTCCGGCGGATGAAAGCGCTGTAAGCCTGCAATCGCTCTGCTCGTCTGGTTGACATCTATCAGCCCAGATCAACCTTGCCGTAGCCATATCCTGCGGCTTCAAGCGTAGTCAGATAATTGGGATCGGACAGGAAGAATTCGAATACCTCGCTCGCCTTCTCCTCGAATGATATATCTTTGAACTGATCGGGATAGAGAAGACTGGCTACGTAATAGCTGTTGACAATGGGAATCTCAACATTCGAATAGTAGGATGTTGAATTGGGGTACTGATAAACCTGGCCGTCATTGTAAGCCGCAAGCTGGGCAAAGAAATCAGGATTGCTCTTCACGTCATCCTTAACCAGATTGATATTGCCGGCATCGAGGAAGATGATGTCCGGGTTCCATCCGAGGATCTGCTCCTTGTCTACGATGAAGGCACTTTCATCCTCAGAGACACCACTCACTACATCCCTGGCATGTATCGCCGTGAAAACTGGATAGTTCACGTACACACCTTCAATACCATGAGCCCCTTTGAAGGTTGCAGCGGCTCCTAGGACGGAAGGTTTTTCATCCTCTGGGACATCTGTTGTCCTGGCGCTAAGGTCCGTGAGACAAGTATCGATGAAAGCGATGACCTCCTCGGCACGATCACTGGTACCACAGACATCACCGAGCAGGCGTAAAGCCTCCTTATAGTCATCTTTGAATAGGGTTCCCATTGGTACAGCGACTACTGGTATCCCTGTTTTACTGGAAATCTCATCAGCGAGTTCCTTGGTGTAAGAACAAAGGATGACATCTGGTTGTACGCTGATAATCTGTTCTGGGTAATAGTCGGTGGCTCCGGCAGCGTCAGTGCCAACGAGTGGAAGACCGGCCCAAACATCCTTGTTGGCATAGGCATAGGCTTGCAGCGGTGTCACCTTGTCCGCCTTCATGCCGCCGATTCCCACCACTTTATCTACCAGTCCAAGATAGGTGATCATCCGTGGTGTATTGCCTAGAGGTACGATACGCTCAACTTGAACGGGAATCTCAACTTCGCGTCCCTGGCTGTCTGTTATCGTCCTTGTTTGTTTCTGTTCTGCATTTGAGGCACCAGAGTTTGATGACTGTGATCCAGTGCTGCAAGCTGGTAGCATTACTACCGCCAAGGCGATGGCCACTAAGACTACTAACGTGTTCCGTGCTTTCTTACCTGCGACAATCACAACAACTCACCCTCTCATTCAGCTCTTACAAGGTGCTCTACCAGCTTTTTGGGCACAGACTCTCAAATAGCGCGATTGAGCTAACCGCTACCAGCCCCTGCTGTAATCAGTGAAACAATCGGGACAGACCTTCTTGCCATCTTGGATATGGAATCTATACTCGGGAGCAGCTTCACCGCAAACCTCGCAGATCTCATTCCTGAACAGCCGTGCATGCTCGGGAAGATCAAACTCCGGCTTACCGATATCGAATACCTCTGCAGTGGGGGCCTCAAGGATGAATCTGATCTTCTCTTCCCTCTGCGCGGATTCACTCAGAGGCTTGAGGATCATCCTGATAGATTCACCCGTATCCCTATCGAAGAACGAGAAGGCCATCTTGCCGGTAGAGCGATAGATCAGATTACCTTTTCCGATGGTACAACCGGTCATGACCTGTACGGCGTCTACTCCGCAGGCATCGTTTTCAGTAACGCAGACAACCATCTCATCGCTTCTTGGTGAGAGTTTCCTGTCAAAGAACTCCTCGGCTATCTGCGAGGCTCTGAATCCGATTGCCAACCCGGGGCACTCGTGACCGTGAAACGTCACGCAGCTGTCCCACTTCTCTTTGTCCATTAAGGTCTCCTCCCACAGTACAGAGCTTGACAGCTATAAGGTCAAGTTAAGTGAAATCAGACAGTGCTTGATCGAGCTATGTTACGATTGTTTCATTCGTAACACGTACATAGTATCACTGGTACGCAGGGATAAAAGGACAGCTCGGTGAACGGCTACCTAGGTAGTCTGCTTCTGACTATCTGTTTTAGTGGACCATATCCATAAGGTTGAATAACGATTGACCTGTAGTTCTATCAAAGCTGCCTGACATAGGAAATAGGTCAAGCGATGCCATGGCATACGATTTGAGAGACCCCATGCATCCACTGAATAATCGCTGATGGCAGTGAGGGTTCCTCTAGAGCTACCTTTAATGCTATGCCGCCACCTAGCGAGAGTCCTCCCAGTACAACGTTTTCAAGCTGAAGCTCTTTGATGAACGAGCGGATGAAGTTCGAGTAAAATGGTTTATTGTGATGACTATTATAATACCCGCAACTACAATCGAAGAAATGAGAGTGGGGCTGCAGCATTGATTATGGATGAAGCATTCAGGGTTACTTCTTTAGGCGATGGTATTTGGGCAATCGATGAAGAGATGGTTCGCTGCTTCCTGATTGTCGGTGAGCAAAAAGTTGTGTTGTTGGACTGTTGCTTTACTCCCGGCACCGCATTGTCAGAAGTAGTCCATAAGCTGACTGATAAACCAATCCAACTGATATTCACCCATGCCGACCGTGATCACATCGGAGGGCAAGATGGCTTTGGAACCCCTTGGCTTCATCCGGCAGAATATGATCGTTACCGCAACAAGAATAACGTGGACAAGAAGATCACTGCCTTATGGGAGAGCACCGTACTGGAGTTGGGCGGTCGCAGTCTTGAGGTTCTGCTGATCCCCGGACACACTCCCGGTAGCATCGCCCTGCTCGATCGGAATGGTAGACGTCTGTTCATTGGCGACTCAGTCTCCGACTCCTGGATCCATATGTTTGAGCCCGGACGTAACCTCGAAGCTTTGATTGAGAGTCTGAAGAAGTTGGAGTCTATTTCCTCCTGCTTCGATACCATTCATGCTTGCCATGGAACGGCATCGCTGGACATAGAGTGGTTGACTAATACTAGGATTGCCGCAGAAAAATTACACGCGGGAGAGCTGGAGGGAAGTCAAGCTCCCTATGAAATGCCTTGTAAGGTCTTTCGTCACGAAGGTGTGACCTTTCTCTACTGAAGCACCATCGAGATGCCAACATACAAGAACAATCCGTGCTTTCTGTTGGAAATGCCCGCGCAGAAAACAGCAGCTCGAATCTCTCAAAGCAACTACCAGTTGCTGTTACAGACACCAGAAAATTGCTAAGATTCGGAGTACGAGAGCTGATTCCTCAAATGGGAAGAGGGTAGATAAAATGGATACTAAAGAAGTCCTCGTTGGATTACGTAAGGAACATGGTTTGACTCAGGATGGTATGGCAGAGCGCTTATTCGTTACCCGACAAGCAGTCTCACGTTGGGAAACTGGTGAGACTGTTCCTAATACCGAGACCCTGAAACTCATCTCAAGACAGTTTGAGATCTCAATAAACGAACTGCTTGGTCAGCCTCAGGATCTCGTCTGTCAAAGCTGTGCGATGCCGCTTGCCATTGCAGATGACTTCGGCACCGAGGCAGATGAAAGACTGAGCGTAGAATACTGCTCGCATTGTTACAAGGACGGATCATTCACACACAACCGCACAATCGATGAGATGGTTGAGTCTAATCTACGTTTTCTTGATGAGTTCAACGCTCAAAGCGGTACGAATTTCTCTGAGGATGAAGCTCGCCTGGTGCTAAAGGCGCATCTGACGACTCTGAAGCGCTGGGCGGCGCAGTAGTCATTTGCGCTTACGCGCACCTCTGGCAATTTATCGGTACCCATGTCGCAGAAACAAGGCCTCTCAGCCTCGCCCACAGGTACCTCTAGCGCTAACACCTAAACCACTGGCACTGCCAACATTGACACGCTCCCGACGTTAACACCACGTTAACAATCGCCTGTTATGCTGATGGAGCATCTTCTCCGCAAAGGAAAGGAGCTCTGATGGCAGCGTTTGAAAAAGTTAAAAGCGGCATCGAAGGGCTCGATGCCGTGTTCGATTACATACGTATCGGCGATAATGTGGTCTGGCAACTGACAACGCTTGCCGATTTCTCCCAGTTTGTCGATCCCTTCGTGACTCAAGCACTGGATGATGGGCGAACTCTGGTCTACATCCGCTTTGCCAATCACGAGCCTCTTGTGCAAGCGCGAGATGGCATAACGGTCTACGAGCTCAATCCACATCACGGTTTTGAGACGTTCACTGTCGAAGTACGCGACATCATCACAAAAGAAGGCTATGAGGCGCTTTACGTCTTTGACTGCCTCAGTGAGCTTCAGGCAGCGTGGTCGGCCGATATGATGATGGGGAACTTTTTCCGCGTAACCTGTCCTTACCTGTTCGAGCTGGACACCATAGCCTACTTCCCTATCATTCGCGGGATGCATTCCTTTGAGACCATCGCTAAGATTCGCGAAACCACTCAGTTGTTGATAGATGTTGTCCATGACGAAGACTGCTTGTTCATCCACCCGCTCAAAGTCTGGAACCGTTATTCGCAGTCGATGTTCCTGGCCCATCGCTTTGACCCCATTACCGGAAAAGTAACTGCGTTGCGTGACAGCGTTGAGACCAGCCGATTCTACTCACTGCTTAACCAAGAAGAACAGGCGACTCCAGATCGTAACAGCGACAGCTGGGACCGTTTCTTCTTGAGTATGCGAATGGCCTATGACCAAGGCGCTTTACCTGCCGATGCCTGCTCGAAGATGTGCAATATGATGATGACCAAGGACAGGGAGATGCGTGACATGGTCCTGCATTTCTTTGAGCCTCAGGATTTCTTCGAGGTACGAGGCCGCATGGTCGGCACTGGCCTGATTGGTGGCAAGGCCTGCGGTATGCTGCTCGCGCGTAAGATCATTGAACATTCACTGCCTCACTATCGTTGTCAACTTGAGCCACATGATTCGTTCTATATCGGTTCAGATGTCTTCTACTCATACATCGTCGCAAGCGATCTTTGGCGTCTGAGGATAGAACAACGCAGTATCGAAGGTTTCTTTGAGTCTGCACCCGTTTTACAGGAAGGCCTGATGAATGGTGCTTTCCCCGAAGACATCCGCGAGCGCTTTCGCAGGATGCTGGAGTACTTTGGACAGAACCCCATCATTGTCAGGTCGAGTAGTTTTCTGGAAGACGGCTTTGGCAACGCCTTTGCCGGCAAGTATGAATCGGTATTCTGTGCGAATGTGGGCACCCCCAGCGAGAGGCTTGCGGCATTCGAAGACGCGGTACGCACTGTCTACGCCTCAACTATGGATGAATCGGCGCTTGAGTACCGGCTGCGAAATGGGCTGGACAAGCAAGAAGAGCAGATGGCGCTTCTGGTCCAGCGCGTGAGCGGATCACATCACGGTTCCAGCCTGTTCATGCCCACTGCTGCTGGGGTTGGCTATTCTTATAGCCTCTATCGCTTATCTGGAGACATTGATCCGCAAGCTGGCATGTTGCGTCTGGTCGTAGGCTTGGGCACCAAGGCTGTGGAGCGAACCACGTTGGATTACCCACGGATCATTGGTCTGGATAGACCTTTGGCCAACACTCACGTGACCTTTGCCGAGAAGCACCGCTTCTCTCAGCACTATGCCGACGTGCTGGACTTGGAGCAACGAAAGCTGCGAGAGATCAGTGTACAGGAGTTGATTGATGCTCTATCTCCAAACGCGCTACGGGCGGTCTACGAACATGATATGGATGCCGAATACCGTCTGCGCGAGACGGGGCATTATCGACCCGTATTGTTTGCCTCATGCCTGGGCTTGGCACAAAACGCCCTGTTCACCACTATGATGCGTGATATCTTGCAAACGTTGCATGAGGCTTATCGACATGCCGTAGATATTGAATTCACCGTAAATGTGGGCGAGAGCGACAGCTTCATGGTGAATCTGTTGCAATGTCGCCCGTTACAGGCACTAGGTGATGATGAGGACCTCGAGCTGCCCAAACTACCTCAATCCGATATCTACTTCCACCTCAGAGGATCGACTATGGGCAAGTCACGCAAGACGACAATCGATACGTTGGTTGTTGTGGACCCACGTTATTACTACAGCTGTCAACACTCAAAGAAATCCTCGATAGCGCGGATGATTGGAGCCGTGAATCTCTATTGCAAGAAGACTGAGCGACAATGTCTGTTTATTACTCCGGGACGGATTGGCACCAGCTCTCCCGAGTTGGGAGTACCCGTCTCGTTTGCGGATATCAGCGTGCTCAAGGGAGTGTGCGAGGTGGCGTATTCCGCGGCAGGATATTCACCTGAACTATCGTTTGGTAGCCACCTGTTCCAAGATCTGGTTGAAGCGGATATCTACTACGGCGCGATATTGGAGAACTCCGATACACTATACTTTGATAGTGGATTCCCCTCACAATTCACCGATATCACCCAGGTTGTGCTTAGCGAATTCCTTGGTGACTCTGAAATACAGGACATCGTGAAGCTGTATGATGCCAGCGAAAGCGGCTTGACCCTCTGGCACGACCTGATTGGAAACGAAAGCATCTGCGGTCTGTCGCAATCCTAGTGCCTCAGCTTTCTTAAGCTTGCTGCTTCGCGTGCTTCTTGCGAAAGCCTAATGCTGCCAGGATAAAGAAAAGTGCGATGAATCCCCAAATCATCAGAAGGTCGATACCAACGGACTCCAATCCCGCGCCACGGAGCATGATTCCACGTAGAGCGTCTACTCCATAGGTTAGCGGGAAACACTGACTTAAGACCTGAAGCCACTCTGGCGAGCTAGAGAGATCGAACAGTCCTGACAGCAGGATCTGCGGCACAACAAAAATCAGCATCAACTGGATGACCTGGAACGCATTCTTTGCCAGACCAGAAACCAATAAACCAAGCGTCACAGAGGCCAGCGCCAAAGAAACAGCGATGAATACCACCAGCGCCAGATTGCCCTCATTTGGAAAACCGATGAATGTCAAGGCAATCCAGAGAATCACCGCTGATTGAACCAAGGCCAGAACACCAAAGCCCAGAGAGTAACCTCCTAGAATCTGCAGTGGGCGCACTGGAGTAGCCAAGAATCGTGTCATTGTGCCGGCACTGCGCTCATTCACCAAGGACATACCGCTGGTGATGAACGTGAAGACGAATAGGAATATACCGATATACACAGGTCCGTAGAATTCGAAGGCTCTCCAGCTGTCACTTCCGTGTAGATACAACACATCAACATCTTGTACGGGCAGGTATTCGGACATCTCAAAGGTGAATTCGTCTATGTTAGGAAACTCGATGTCTATATCCAATCCAGACTGGATATCGCCAAGCTGCGACATGATACTTGGAGGGAGCTTTGCGATTAGTTCTTCAAGCGAATCACGAAATTCCTGTTGTCTCTACTCGGCCTGAACACGAAGCTTCTCAATATCAGCTTCAATAGCATCGACATCAGCTTGCATCTGGTTGGAGGCTACCTCACGCAAGTCGCTGATTGCCAAAGACGCCACCGCGACACTGGCATATGTCTTGGTTGAATCACTACCCTCAACCCAAATGCGCAATACAGAGTCATCCTGCATGAAGAGAACAGCATCGACATCGTTCGAGCGGAGCATCTCCTCAGCTTCGCTGTACGAAATATCGTAGATTACCGCATCCTGCTTGATAAGCTGCTCCTGAAAGCTGGCGGGTAGATCAACCGTTGCCAATCTTGGTATATAGTCTCCCGCGCCCAACAACATGGTTAACAGCCACAGCACCACTACAGGAGCTACGAACAGTAGCGCAAGCGTGCGCTTGTCGTGGATGAACTGAAGTAGGATACGTTTGGCAATGGCAAAAGTACTACGCATCGATACTCACCTCACCTTCGGTTGGGAGCTGTTCACTTAAAGCAGCATTGGGGTTCTCCAACAAGAGGAAAGCTTGTTCAAGGTTGTCGGCTCCCGTCTTCTCCAACAGGGCCAGAGGTGTATCAGAAGCGATGATGCAGCCTTCATATAGCATGATGATGCGATCACAACGTGCCGCTTCGTCCATGATGTGCGTGGTGACCAGAATCGTCTTCCCCAAGTGGGATAGTCTGCTTAACTCATCCCAGATGACAAGTCGATGGCTGGGATCGAGACCAACAGTAGGCTCATCGAGCACCAACAGGATTGGATCGTGCAGCAATGCGATGGCCAGAGACAGTCGGCGTTTCATGCCGCTGGAATACTTGGACACTAGCTTCTTGCGGTGATCCTGCAACCGTGTAAACGAGAAGAGAGCATCAATGCGCTCGTTCATTGTGACAGGCTTCAAGTTATTCATCGTGCCAAAGAAGCGCAGATTCTCTTCTGCAGTGATATCACAGTAGAGTGCGTCATCCTGAGGCATGAAACCGATGAGCTTTCGTGCTTGCTCATATGGTGCCAGCTCCCCCATCACCCGCACTGTTCCCTTGAGAGGAACAGTGATACCCATGATTAGGTTCACCATAGTGGTTTTACCACAACCAGAGGGACCAAGCAGGCAGACAATCTCACCCTCATCTATCTGTAGACTGACGTCATTAAGGACTACTCGGCGCTCATCTTTTATAGGCGTCTTATGCCCAAAGCCCTGGGTGACGCCAGAGAATTCAATCATCGGTTCCAAGGTAATCCTCTCCTGAGCAAAAATCTGTTCGAGATTATTGCCAATTCTGATAGCGTTTAAATAGTACGCTTTTCTTGCTGAACTGCGGAGAGTTTGACTGGAAATAAAAATTTGAATGGGTACTTGAGTCATAGTGATTCCTGATTCCCCTCATGCCGCCACCTTCTGATCATTTAAGCTCTGGAACCTGAACAGCTCGATTAGGGCTGGTTTGGCGTGCTTGATGGCGAAGCA
>JAAYYH010000161.1 GCA_012515495.1 Coriobacteriaceae bacterium
AATCAGCAGCAACAAGAGTAACTTGATCCACGATTTCTCCGGGAGCAAGAGAGCGCGTGAACCCTTCCATCCCTGTTGCACAAAAGCCACAACCCATTGCACAACCAGCTTGAGTCGATATGCAAACAGTAAGCTTATTACCTGAAGGAAGACCGACAGCTTCAATATAAGCATCGTCGGCAAGAGCAAGGATATATTTGCGCGTGCCGTCGGTAGAGATGTCTCTTCGAATGATTTTTGGGTAAGGCAATATGAGCTCATCGGAAAGGCGAGCGCGAAGAGAAGCTGGGAGATTAGTCATATCATCAAAAGATTTAGCAATATTATAATACAGCCATTTCTCTATCTGCCCTGCGCGAAAGCGGGGTTGTCCCCACGCCTCCATCAAATCAATGAGGCCTTGGCGACCATATGCTTTGATTCCTGCTACTTTTAGCAAGGGAACCATAGCACCGCCTCGATTTTCTTCCTTTTCCATATCCAAAATACTCTCCAATTCATCAGCTACGCAAACCACAATAGCAATGAGCAGATACAGGTAATACCGTCCAACGGATGTAAGTTATTGAGCTCAAAACTGTAAAGGTAAGGGTTTCACTACAGAAAATGAGCTGGAGGTAAGTATAAGTCACAGAAGGGATTAATATGCAGCCCGTCGGGATTTGAGTGGACAATGTGTCCGAATGCCATAAACAGAAGGTTTAACACCAACTCAACATAAGATATGTATAAAATAGACTCAGCACGATGGACCGTAAGGGGAGTGATCAATGTCAGAAATAGAAAAGCTAAGAAAAGATGAGACTACGGTAGCCTTGCTGTATGGAGGAATAAGTGGAGAACGAGAAATCTCTCTGAAAAGCGGAGAAAATGTCATCAGCGCATTGCGAACAGAGGGATACACAGTTATTCCTGTTGATACAGGAAAGCAAGGCTTTGTAACCGATTTGATAAATGCTAAAGCCGACATAGCATTCATCTGTCTACACGGAATTGGCGGAGAAGACGGTTCGATACAAGGGCTCTGTGAGGTAATCAACCTGCCATATACAGGTAGTGGCATACTAGCAAGCTCACTAGCTATGGATAAAGAGCGAAGTAAGCTCTTTTATCACAAAGAAGGGCTTCTGACACCAAGAAGTATCATGATCTGCAAAGGAGATTCTCTTGATAGTAAGCACATCATCAATGAGTTACATCTTCCTTTGGTGATCAAACCTGTCAGCGACGGTTCTTCGCTGGGAGTGTCTATTGTGCGAGATCTCTCAGATTTTGGACAGGCTATAGAAAATGGATTCTTAATCAGTGATTTCTTGATGGCGGAACAATTTATTGCCGGAACCGAGTTGACGGTTGCTGTTTTGGGCAATCATGACGCGCGGGCTTTGCCACCCATAGAGATTGTCCCTGTCAATGAGTTCTATGACTTTGAATCTAAATACGAAGAGGGGGGATCGCGTCATATCTGTCCAGCGCGTATCAGAGAAGAAGAGAGGATGGCTTGTCAAAACGCTGCTATCAAGGCGCATAGGTCATTGGGTTGCCGAGGGGTTTCCCGAACTGATATCATCCTTGATCAGGACGGTGATTGTTGGGTAATAGAAACTAATACTATTCCTGGAATGACCGGCACATCCTTATTACCACATGCCGCAGAGGCAGCAGGGATCAGTTTAGGCGAACTGTACTGTATGTTGATTGATTTTGCTTTGGAAAAGTGACAGAAGATAAAGAGGGAACGGCAGGAACAGGGAAGAGAGAATCATCATGTATGAAATAATCATCATCGGTGCTGGCCCAGCTGGACTCTCGGCGGCAATAACGGCACGAGCCAGAGGGAAAAAAGTGCTGGTGGTTTCCAATGACCCCATGGATAGCCCTCTTGCATGGTCGTCGAATGTTGATAATTACCCGGGTCTTGCCAGCATCAGCGGCAAGGATCTGCTGGAGAAAATGGTTTCACAGGCTCAAGATCTGGGAGTGGGCTTCAATTACAGTCGTGTTATCACCATACTCCCCATGGGCAGGCAATTTTCCATCACTACTGGAAGCGATGTAATCGATACACTAACAGTCATCATGGCTCCAGGAGCTGCAACCAGAGGAAAACAGTATCCTGGTGAACAGGAGTACTTGGGCAGGGGAGTAAGCTATTGTGCTACTTGTGACGGTATGCTTTACCGCAACTCAACCGTCTGCATCATCGGGATGATGCAGGAGGCAATCGAAGAGGCGAACTTCATGAAGGGAATAGGATCAAAGGTGCATTACATAGCACCAGAGGCTCCCGAGGGATTAGTTGAGGGCATAGAGTTCATTTCTGGGAATGTTGAGGCGATTGAAGGCGATGCTTTAGGGGTTACCTCTGTGCGCATTAAGGAAAAAACCAATTCCAACAAAACGAGTAATCAGCTATTACAAAGCAGGACGATAGAGATTCATTGTAGTGGGGTCTTCATCCTTCGACCATCAATCGCGCCTGATGCGCTGATCAGCGGACTTGAGATCAGCGACGGATTCATTTCAGTAGACAGAGGTATGCGCACCAATATACCCGGAGTGTTTGCCGCGGGTGACTGCACGGGCAAACCTCTGCAAATTGCAAAGGCAGTAGGGGATGGTCAGATAGCCTGTCTCAGTGCAGTAGAGTATCTCGACAAGGATCTTAAGGCTGGAGTCGATTAATCAGCAAGTTCTTTTCGATAGATGACAAGCTCGTGATTAAGGCCAGCAATCTTGATTATCCGTCGATGCATCTCGACGGTATAACCGACAAAGCTCCAGAAGTCCTTACCCTTTTTTTCAAGAGGTATGGCAAATATGCTGGTCGCCTCAATCTCTGAGCTAAGGGCATACTTCTCGATAGTTGAGACAATGGTTGAGCCGATGCCCTGTAGTCGATATTTGGGATCGATGATCATATGTTGAATAACCCATTCGCAGGGATTTGGCCAACCATTTATCACTAAAGCATATCCTGCCAACCAACCACCCTTATAGGCTCTGAACAGCATCTTGTCTGAAGGACTCTTGTCTGGGATGAGGTTGGTTTCGTTTTCAAAGGAAAGGGCTTCATTTGAAAGTCCGACAAGATTACTGATAGTATCAAGAGCTTTGCCCCTCAAGGTCTCAATCTCTGCAAGCTCGATTGCGGACAGCTGACTGAGGAAGACGCAGTCGATACGCAGCCCATCCTTTGGTGTGGGATCATTGTTTACCAGTGTCTCAAAACCCTTTGGGGGCTCTTCGCCAGTTGGGAGCGATACTATTGGCATAGCCAGTCACCTTCTTTCATCTTTTCTAGCAGCATAACAGATTTACTGTGACTAGATGTGTGCATCGTTTGTTAACTGTTTCCTGTGCAGCAGCTTTCATCTACAGTCAGTTGGGTAGGTGGGACACAGATGCCTTCGCTTTGAACGGAGTATGTTGTAGAGCAGGTTACAATCAGAGCACTTAACTGTAATCAGAGGAGCACGGCCAAAAGAGCGAGTTATAATTAGGCTATGACCAACAGAGATGGAACAGAGAGTAAAAGCTACAAAGATCCGCAGGGCGATCGCATTCAGGCGGTACAGGCGGCTCGCGAACTCAAGTTGGCGCGTTTTCCAATGGTTGATAGTGTTTATCAGGGCTTCTATATTCGCTTCGAACCTGACTCGGCGCAGGGAAAGCGTGCTCTGGCAGGCAGTGAGGGAATCGTCGGTTCACGGCTGTCCGCTGTGTTATGTGAGAATGAGCCGGGTTGCTGCGGGCACGGCATCGAGTTAAAAGCTCTATCAGGTACATCATTAGTAGTGCTAGTGGGACAAGAAGCAGAGCGGATAATAACAGCCATACAGGCTGGATGGAATGTGAATACCTATCTTTCCCTGGTTGTCTTCAGCAAAGAAAAGGATAGTTTTTGGGCTGAAGCAGCCTGTATCCTCTTTAATTCCGAACAAGAAGGCCCACTTAAGAACTTCACTAAGAATATCGTGTATCGAATCAATCGAGGAACGCACCCGGGCCTTGAACTTAATCAGGAGCAATTCATCCATATCATAGAGAGCAACGGAAACTGGTATCTAACAAAAGATATGCCGTTGCCAGCACTTAAGCAGGGTGAGATCATCTATAGGAGAAGGAAAGTCTGGAGCGAGTATCTAGTGGAAGCTGCGGCAAGCGGCAAGGTTGGCTGCAAGGCTGCCGCCATTCTATTCTGGCTGATAATCCTCGTAGTTGTTATCTGGTTGGTTGGAAGATTGGTGTTCTAGGCTAGAGGCCATAGAATTAAACGATATGGCGATTATCGAGTATACAATCATGTCGAGGTTCAATAGTAACCTTAAACACCGCACAGAAAAATAGAAACACGTAAGAGAGAATCAAGAGATGAGTAAGATCGTTGTCGTACTCCCGTCGAATCCGTTTCAGGAAGACCTGCAATGATAATCGAATGGGTGCGGGCGCAGGGATAGATGCCTGTGATGGTGACAATCCACTGGTTGCAGTACGGAATCGAGAGTGCTAAACTTCCAAGGTTCGCTTATGAACCGGGAAGATATCAGAAACGGTTCCTTTCCTGCTTGGGTTTTACCTTCATAGAACCTGAGCCGCATAGTCCAGAGGAGGTGAAATATGAAGGCTTATGAACTATTGTTCTTTGTTAGCCCAACTCTCGAAGAAGAAGTACGTGAAGCCACATTCAAGAGGATAGACTCCGCAATCACTGCTCAAGGTGGTGTTGTAGACAAGGTAGAGGAATGGGGCAAACGCAAACTCGCCTTTGAGGTTAACAGGCTAACTGATGGAGATTATTCTCTCATCGATTTCCATGCTGATCCAAAAGACATTGCTGAGATTGACCGTGTGCTTCGCATCACAGATGCAGTTGTACGCTTTATGATCGTGCGCCGCGAGGATCGCGACTAGGCATTTTTTCTAAGACCGCCAGGAAGCGAAGATAATAACGGCGTGATAGAAGTAGAGGTGGTCAGAAATGAGTATCAACAAAGTAATGATCAGCGGCAATCTAACCAGAGACCCTGAGCTCAGGTCAACTACATCCGGTATGTCGGTGTTGGGAATGAGCGTCGCGGTCAATGACAGACGCAAGAATCAAAGCACAGGTGAGTGGGAAGATTACCCCAATTATATCGACTGCACCCTGTTTGGTGCACGAGCTGAAGGTGTGGCAAAGTTCCTCACCAAGGGATCGAAGGTGGCAATCGAGGGAAAACTGCGTTGGAGCCAGTGGGAACGCGACGGACAGAAGCGTTCGAAGATCGAGGTTATCGTCGATGAAATCGAATTCCTTACTTCACGAGACACCTCTTCGGCACCAGCACTACCCAAGACCAGCATACCCGATGTCCCGGATATGCCAATATACGATGAGGACATCCCTTTCTAGGGCACCTCGTCTGATTTAAGAGAATAGGAGGTCGCAATGGCTGAATACGTACGTCAACCACGGAAGAAGTACTGTCAATTCTGCAAAGACGACACCAAGTTCATAGATTACAAAGAAGTGAATCTGTTGCGTAAGTTCATGACAGATCGCGGGAAGATCAAACCGCGGCGTGTTACCGGAACCTGCACCCAGCATCAACACGAACTCGCCGTTGCCATTAAAAGAGCTCGTGAGATGGCCTTGGTTCCCTATGCAGTTTCTGTGGTGAGCGGGCGCGTTGGCGGCAAAGGCCGCGGTTAACCACGGATATGGAAAAGAGCATAGGAGGTGCACAATGAAAGTCATTCTATTGCATGAGCTTAAAGGAAGAGGCGGCGAAGGCGACGTAATTGAGGTTGCTCACGGATTCGCTGTAAACTATCTGCTCCCGCGCAATCTGGCAATTGAAGCTACCAAAGGCAATCTGAAGCAATTGGAACAACGTAAGCACGTCATAGAGAAGCGAGAGTCGGAGCGTCTTGATTCTGCCGAGAAGATCTTGGCGGCCATGGATCAGAAGAAGATCATTATTGGCGCAAAGGTTGGAGAAGAGGGCCAGCTGTTCGGCTCAATCACGGCTCAGCAGATTGCTGATGCCTTAAAAGAGAATATCGGTGTTGACGTGGATCGCAAGAAGATCGATCTGCGTAGTGCCATCAAAACAGCCGGTGAGCACCAGGTGACCGTTGCCATCTATCGTGAGACAAAGGCAGAGGTGACTGTGACAGTTGTTGATGAGAAAATATTGGCTGCTGCAGCCAAGGCTCAAGAGGCCCCGGCAGCGGCAGACGAGGGCGTAACCGAGGAAGCACCTGAAGAAGTGGTTCCTGATCAGATTGTCGAAGGCGACTAACACAGCCAGACGGCAGTTATCCGCAGTAATGAATATGCAAGCGCGACAGGCTTAAGCCTGTCGCGCTTGTTGTGTAAATAAGGTATTATCACAGAGCGATAACCTTATAGATTTTCCGATATCGCACCATACTATCTCAGATCCATTTGAAAGGCTGTTCATGGCAGACATGATAGAAAGCGCTCCACCTCAGAACATCGACGCAGAGCGAGCTGTCCTCGCTGCTATGATCTTGGACAAGGAGGTTGTCGAAGAGGCTTTGGCACGCATCTCTGCCGAGGCATTCTATAGGCCAGCCCATCAGAAGATCTTTTCAGCTATCTTCGACCTGTATCAACGCAACAACCCAGTCGATCAGCTTTCTTTGGCCGACAGGCTTGAGGCGCGTGGTGAGCTGGATGAGGTGGGAGGAAAAACCTACATCCTTGAACTGGCAAACAACTCCTTTGCTTTGGCTAATTGGGCGCATCATGTTGAGATAGTCAAACGACAAGCATTGCTTCGTGACCTGATAATCGCCGCCACTCACATCAAGGCATTAGGACTGAGTTCCCCCGATGACATCGACAGTGTAGTTGAGGAATCTGAGAAGCTCTTGTTCGAAGTCACCAACAAACGTGTTGACGCAACGTTTAAGAAGCTAACTGAATTATTGGTGGACTCTGTTGCCATGCTTGAGGAAATGGAAGACAAGAAGACCCATCTTCTGGGTGTTCCAACAGGATTTGAAGAACTGGACAGGTTGCTGGCGGGCATGAGAGGGGGAGACCTGATCATCTTAGCCGCAAGACCGGGTGTCGGTAAGACTTCCTTTGCTTTGAACATCGCAATCAATGCCGCAAAAGCGGGGACTTCGGTAGCGTTCTTCTCTCTGGAAATGCCCTCAGCGCAGCTGGTTCAAAGGCTATTAAGCTCTGAGGCTCATGTGTCGCTGAGCAAGATGCGTACCGCGCAATTCCAACCGGCAGATTGGCTGAGCATCGTGGATGCCTGCTCTCATCTGGATAACCTTGACTTCTCCATCGACGATTCTCCGGGCCTCTCGATACTGGAGCTTCGCGCAAAAGCGCGCCGCCAGCTTCGTCATGCCAAACAGGGATTGATTGTGGTCGACTATTTGCAATTAATGCAATCGCGATCAGGTCGGGAGCGAGACCGCTATCTGGAGGTGGGGGAAATCTCGCGTGGATTGAAAGTCCTTGCCAAAGAGATGAATATGCCGGTAATCGCGCTGAGCCAGTTGTCCCGTAGTGTCGAATCGCGCGCCTCAAAGCGTCCGCAACTCTCAGACTTACGAGAGTCAGGCTCCATCGAACAGGATGCAGACGTTGTCATGTTCATCGATAGATCGCTCTCAACTGAGGAAGAAGAAAACGAGAAACGGCCTGGTTCGGGAATTGCAGAGATTATCGTTGGGAAGCATAGAAACGGCGCACTCAAGGACATTGAGCTGGTGTTTCAGCCAGAATTTACTGCTTTTAGGAATCCCACTCGTAGTTATATGGAGCCCTGAGCGCAAGGCACGGATGCGGGATCTCAGACTATATCTGGAAGCATCTCATCTTCCGGAAAAGGCGCGGTCTTGATCTGTCCTTCTTCTGGCAGCACAGTGCCGTCCAGTTGAGAGTCTTCCAGCAGAGCCGTGGTCTCGGATTGAGGTAGTTCCTGAATAGCCCGGAGTTTGCGGCCGATATTCCTACTCTTCGCTCCTGCGCGATCTATCTCGCTTGAGGCCGCTTCTAACTTCCGTTTTACGCTATTGAGCATACCTTCGAATTTACCGAACTCTGTTTTTACGGCTCCAAGGATCCGCCAGACTTCGCTTGAACGCTTCTCGATCGCCAATGTCCGAAAGCCCATTTGCAAACTACTGAGAAAGGCGACAAGATTTGTAGGACCGACAACGGTGACATGGAACTCGCGTTGCAGCCGTTCAAACAAGCCCGGTCTTCGTAATACCTCAGCATAAAGCCCTTCGGTTGGAACAAACATGATCGCAAAATCAGTGGTCACAGGGGGGTTGATGTACTTATCGCGGATATCACGGGCAAACTTTATTATCGATGTCTCCAGACGCCTAGAGAGCATTTCCACAGTTTCGTCGAGTGGTTTTTCGTAGGCAGCAAGCAGGCGCTCATAGTCTTCGACTGGGAATTTGGAGTCGATTGGCAACAGCAGCTCGTTACCATCGTCATCCTTGCCTGGAAGCTTTACCACATACTCCACCCGTTCTTGGCTACGCTTGCGCGTTTGCGCATTTTTAGCGAACTGCTCAGGTGAGAGTATCTGCTCCAGTATCGCCCCCAGTTGATGTTCACCCAAGTTGCCTCGTGTCTTGACATTGCCAAGTACCTTCTTGAGGTCATCGACACCTGAAGCAAGGGTCTGCATCTCACCCAGACCCTTGTGAACCTGCTCTAAGCGGTCACTGATAAGCTTGAAGGATTCGCTGAATCTTTTCTCCACGGTCTCTTGAAGTTTCTCATCGACTGTCTTGCGCATTTCCTCCAACTTGATGGCGCTATCATCCTGCATCGCCTTGAGCTTTCCTTCCATGACCGCGCGAATTTCCTTCAACTGCTTGTCGATATCATCTTTTGTCTGAGCTTGCTCCAAAGAGAACGCAGCAAATTTCTGGCGCTGGACCTCATTGAGATCTTTGACGTTAGTGTTGAACGCAGCCTCGAATAGTCTGAGTGAATTAGCTTGTTCCTCGCGATTTGTGCGCAATGTGCTGTGGACTTCTTCTCGGTTGCGACAAAACTCATCACGCATCAAGTTATCGAGTCTAGCCAATCCCAAGTCAAGCTCATGTAAACCTCTCGTAGTCGCATCCAATGTGCGAATGGTCTCCTTGCTGCGTCCTGTGACCAATAGAATGGTCAGCAACACCAAGCAAGCAGCGACAAGGACTAATCCCACTATCAATAAAACCATGATATCCATGCGTCATCAATCCTTCGTAAGTCTTAAGAAATCCCCGTTCCTTTGTGATTATAAAGCAAGCAGTAGTCCCGAATCGTCTAAGAAGACAGTCGAGCAGTCATTGAGGTGCTTCTGCGACAGCCAGCAGGAACAGCCAATGATTGTCTTTGATTGTCTCAGATAGAACCTTACAGAGTGTATATGGCCGAATAACCGCCAAACTTCGTTATACTGGTACGGTTGAAATGACGACGGACCGATTGATAAGACAGCTGCGAGAAGCTGACTGAGAGGAAACATAATGCCTGGAATCGTGTTGGTTGGTGCGCAATGGGGTGACGAAGGAAAAGGGAAGATCACCGACCTCATTGCCGACGACTTTGATTACGTCGTTCGCTATCAAGGGGGAAACAACGCC
>JAAYYH010000019.1 GCA_012515495.1 Coriobacteriaceae bacterium
GGCGACGGCGATGTACGGAGCAAGCGGGATCCGCTTACCAAAAGCCTTTCTGCCGCTTCTCGCTATTCCCAAGAAAAGGCTTCCCGTTAAACTGGCCAGCATCACAAGCAGAGCCGGTAGAAGACCCGCGATCCCTGTGACTAACGGTAATGAAAACAAGGCCTTGCTGTCTCCACCGCCAATTACCGAACGATTCATTACCTTGTTCATAATCAGACAGGTAGACCAAAACACTAATCCGCAAACTATCGATAGTCCGATTGAGAACATTGATGTGAAATCCGCCATTTGCAGAGCTATGCCACAGAAGATCAAGAAGAACGTGATGCAGTTAGGTATCAATCGTGCCGCCAAATCCGTTAGCACCATCACAATGCAGGCAGCCAATAGAATTGCCAAGATTACCAATGCAAATACTTCGCAACCCATTCCTACAGCTATCATGACGATAGTCGATCCGCACAGGGCACAGATCACTGCAAGTGTCAGCATCGGAAGATACAACACCGAGCTCAATTCATATTGCTGTTTGATCCCTAAAGTCGTGGGAAGTGTGATCAAGGTGATCTGAGTCAGCTCAGATGTAGGTATGTTGCTTTGTTGTGCCAATGAGATGTACGTGCGAGCAGAACCAACCAGCTCACGACTCACTGCCCGCAAGGGTATCGCCCAGTGGATATACTCCAGAAAATGTAATGATTCCGACGATGTTTGATCTATTGCCAACGATTCCAACCCACGTTTCTCCCAGCGACTCTTCTTTCGATAGCGGTCGCGGAGGATAACTTGAGCCAAAAAGGGAGAAGTACCGGACAGCAGAGCTGATAGTATCGGCGCCAACAATACCTCTACGGTTGCCATACAATCACTCCCCGGCCAGCGGATACTTTCCATTTGGCATAGACGACTGTATCTTCTTTGCAATCGATAAGTGACTGTCTGGGGTTACCCGAACAAGCTGTGGAAAGATACCAACCATCAGTTGATACGCATCTTCGCCATTTACCAGGCAGATGATAGGATTCTGGTTGCCAGAAATAGACAGCCTCTATACCTTTAGGGACATCTGACAGATTGATGGTCGATCCATAACGCTTAACTTCAGGAATCGGTAGTAGTGATTGAGCCTTGATGACATTCGCTTGCCCGTGCTCCTCGCTGGTATGAAGTTCAACTGCTGTAAATCTCCCATAAGTACCTTCACCAAACGCGTAGCTGACAGTCAACTCGTTGAAGGCGAAGAGCTTGATATCACCGGAAATGCTCAGCGAAGAGAATTCCTGTGAGTAGTCATTGGCAACAGGTGGTCCCAATAGATACCAGATACCATTCCAACCAGGCGTGCACTCACTTCGCGACGCCATGGCTGACGCATGCGTAAATCCAGCAGCGGAGTGGTCATAGACAATCCCCCGTGCCACATCACTATCTGTATAGACAAGTACACCATCTACGTAATATTCGACCTTATGGGTTATCGGCTCATCAAAAATTGTGAACTGATATGTCTGGCCAAGTTCAACATCGAAGGCATGCCAGCTGTCGTCTTTCAGAAAACCCCGCGGCGCAGTATGCTCCTGGTAATACCATGTCCCCTCTTGTTCGAGCTTGAGCGACTCCGTCTTACCCGGACCTCCAGAACCAGTCCAATTACCGTACATGACATAAATGGTCCCTATAGGATTTTTAAGATAGATCAGACAATCATCCAAGCTGTAGGCAGGATTTCCATTTGTCAATTCCGGACGAGTGCTGGCTTTTGTGAATTGCACATAGGCGGGATCTTGTATCGGCCAGGCGGTTGGATCAGTGAAGAATTGCGTTTCACTGGTTGTCGAATAAATACAGCCAAAGCCGACGATCAAACGAGACCCATGGAAATCAACCAACATTGATGCGTCGTATATCCGTCCAGCTTTGTAGGCAGCACTTTCCAGGAACTCACCATCTGATCCTTGGCATCCATTGGTAATCGGCGTGAGCCATGAAGATTCGGGGTAGATATCACGGGAATTGATTGTTGTGTAAGACGAAGCAGCAACCTGCACTGTCTGTCGCCAATCGATGTCTCCATAGACCATCGAGGCAGCCAAGGGGTAGTCATCCGATGTGCCATCAACTTTGAAATCATAGGTCAACTGGATAGTCTGGATCCCCCTGATCCGAAAATCCACCTGTCCATTGTTCATGCGCCACCACATCTCTCCCCGCCCTGTTCCATAATCATCGAAGTCTGTGACAGTTATGCGCATGTAATATCGAGTGTTGTCAGCTGCTGTACCGTTAAACCGCACCTTAACGTTGTTCCTACCGGCATTAGTCTGGGCATGATAGAAAGTGGTTCCATAGGTGTCGACACCCTGGTCTCCCCAGTTGCAGTCCAGACCCCCGTTCGCCTTCAACCTCCACCCATCTATTGTCAATGGTTGATTGAAATCTGCTGCTAGAGCCTTTTCAGGAATCATCAGGCAAAGAGTCGCGGATGTTACGACAAGCAGCAAAATCACTGCGCCGATCACTCTTCTCAACGCTATCCGCATCGTTCCACCCTGCCCTTTGATAGCCCACTGTTGTTCTTGGGTAGCGTAGCCTTCAAGCCTTTAGTGGGTTAGAAGAGCTCCTTGCAACGATTTGTATTAAATCTGAAATGACTTCTAAATCAACTGGAAGAAAAGGCCAAGATGCCAATAGGTTATACTGTGCGCAAACACGGTATCTCAGGCGTCTTTGCGCAACACTGAACCGATTGGCAGGTGATGGTTGTTCATGCGGATTAAGCTGGCATATCATTCTGGCACGGGTGGTGCCGAACGGATCGCTTTATGTTTTGCACACGAGTTCGCAGGTAAAGAGCACGATGTTGACATCGAGCGTATCCGCAGAGCAAAAGACGTACCTGTTCCGCTCACTGGATTCGATATGCTGATGGTAGTCAGTGTTGTGCACGACTTCAATATCCCACATCAAATGATGCTTTGGCTGCAAAGCCTGAATATCCCTCTAGGATTGCCCGTTGCCTTTATCTCTGTCTCAGCTGGCGGAGCGGCGATTACGAACCGAGCAGTCAGGCGCAGCGCTATCAAGCTCTTGAAAACAAAAGGTGCCGATGTCTTCTTCGAGGATATGTTCCCAATGCCCTGTAACTACTTCTTTCGTATCAAGCAGCCAGTCGATGCCATGGAAATGGAAGCTTATCCTTTAATGGCAAGAAAGCGTTTTGGCCAGATAATGGCAAACGAAAGAAAGCGCCTCAAGGTACCGTTGATCGACCGACTGATCACCTGGAGCTGTCGAAACGCTTGGAAAAGAGGTGCGGCTTTTGGCCAGGCGATCACCGTTTCCGATGCCTGTACAGCTTGCGGGGTCTGTGTGATGAACTGTCCTTCTGGAAACATCAAATTGGCGCCGATTCTTAATGAGGACAATGTGTCGAACCTTATTGACAGCGATAAGAACGCACAAATAGCCTCAGCCGAATGTCCTTTTACTGAGCCCGAGCCTGAGCCTGTACTAAGGCCAGTTTTCTCGGACAAATGCGCAATTTGTCTGAACTGTTTCTATGTCTGCGAGCAAGCCGCATTACACCCAAGGCGAGAGAAAGTCGCTGTTTTGAAAGAGGGATTCGATCTGGAAAAGATTGCCAGCAGAAAGGCAACTGACGATGAATGGCGATCCCTTGAATCATTTACTGGAGGATGGCTATACAGTGACATCAGATCATATCTGATAGAAGCCCGCGAACTCAGGAACTAGCTGGTAGCCGATTAATCGAAACACCGCCGTTGGGCCACTAGCCTGATTGGATGCGATTTCAGGTAAGTTGGTTTTTACGTTTGAGCTTCGAGTCTGGAGATGAGCTTTGCTGCTTCGCGATTATTGATCCTCCCAGTGCAAAAAAGCAGGTAGTGCGAAGATTGGGGATCCTTTGGACAAGCTATAGTAATGCACTTGTACCTGACAATAGTGTACTAGTACAATATGTAGTATGATATTTATGCTAGTATGTTTAGCAATTTCGCATTACCTGCAATATTGCTCCCAAAGACAGGATTTCTGCCTCAATCTTCGCATTACCAGAAAATCTATGCAATAGCGAAACCGAGTGAACGCGACAGCGAGAACAAAAAAGATGCCGCTCTAGGCGGCATCCTTGTCTCTCTCTGGTGACAGCTTAAAAACCCTTTTCACGAATACGGGCTGCTTTGCCAATCTTATTACGCAGAAAGTAGAGCTTAGCTCTGCGCACTGCTCCGTGACGAACTACCTCGATCTTATCGATCTTTGGGGAGTGTACAGGGAACGTTCTCTCTACCCCTACGGAGAAAGAGATCTTGCGTACCGTAAAGGTCTCGCGGTTGCCTGCGCCATGACGACGGATAACATCGCCTTGGTAAACCTGGATACGCTCACGATTACCTTCGGTGATACGATAGTGAACCTTAACGTTATCACCCACGAAGAACTCGGGGATATCCTCTTTGATTTGCTGCTGCTCAAGAGCGCGAATGATGTCCATTGTTGTGCTTTCCTCTTCTGGTTTCGATGCGGGACGCCTGCTTCCAGGTGCTCTGCGCCGCTCAAAAGGCGCGACTTGTTAGTATAGTGCAAAGCTGTAGTTCCGTGCAACATCAATCGATTAATCAATCAGCCAAAACACGATTCCCAGGACAACCTTACTAGGGACAATTTCTCATACCCCTTCCTCGGATCCTAGCACCATCCCCTAGCGCAACGAGCACCACTTTACATACCTATATGCAGAACCGCGATAGCCCATTGCAGAAAAGCGAATGTTGCTACTCCCACCACGATACAGAGGGCCATCGACTTGGTCTTGAGCGCAACCACGACCACTGGAACCAGTGCAATAAAGGGTAGTGCTGCGGGTAGAAGTCCGGCCAAGAGCACCTCGGGAGTGAATAGATCATTGGCCACTAACGCCGCAAAGGCGGCAACAGGGATGTACTCCAGCGAACTCATCACAGATGCGGGTAACTCGCGGTTAGCGAAGAGCGCTACCGGCAGGATGCGAGAGAGAAGCGTACAGAGCGCGGTTAGCGAAAGGATAATCCAGAAGTCTATCCAAGGCATCAGAAATCACCAGATTCCGATGCGTTACCTTCACCTTGGAACCTGGTACGTGAGATTGATCCAACAATGATGCCAGCCACTGCGCCGACGATAATCGATATATTCGATAAGTCGCAAAAGTTGCAGATCGCTACCACCACGGCAGCGGCGGTAGCAGCCAACACAAAGTCTCCTCTTCCTTTCTGCATCAAGAGCAGACACGTGAAGATCGCTGTGATTGCAAAGGCGGCAATACCAGTATCGATGTTCACCATACTACCTATTAGCGCCCCAATGATATTTGACACTATCCAGGCTAACTGAGACCAGCAATTGACAGCAAACGACAGGTGAGTTGTCCAACTACCCTGTTGGAAGCGGGCGATGTTGACACCGAAGGATTCATCGGTGACGTTAACTGCGGCGATGATCGCTGATAGGCGTCGTGAACGTTTGAGGTATTGCAACAAAGAAGACGCATAGAGCAGTTGACGCAAGTTGACCATCGCCACCGCCGCAACGATACTCAGTGGATTTAGTCCTGAAAGCCAAAGCGACGCAATCATATACTGGCCGCTCCCTGAGTACAGGATCAGCGAGAGTAAGGCTACCTGCAGCACTGACATGCCAGCAGCATTGCTTAAGATGCCGCAAGGTAAGCCAAGCGCAATATAGCCGATAATGATAGGAAAAGCTGCCTTGAGACTTCGCTCCAGGAATCGTCGCACAATCAACTCCTGACGCTGTTGCACCAGCCTGAGGGTATGAAAAGACGCTGGAAAGTGGCAGTTGCATAGCGATCGGTCATACCAGCCACATAATCGGTAACTGCAACCACGTCAGCCGCTCCAGATATCTGGCGATATTCACTGGGAACCTCATCGATATGGTCGATGTAATAGTCAAAGAGGGCGAATATCAACTGACGGGCTTTTGGCTCTTCTTCCTTTGCCGTAAAACGCAGGTAGACATTCGTAAACAGGAAGCTGCGTAATTCTGTCATCGCATCCCAAATAGGCTTAGACATCTTGATGTCACCGCTGCCATCAGAGGTTTGGATCATATCGTTGACTAAGGTTGTAATCCGCTCTGAGTGACTGTTCCCCAGTAGCTCATGGGTGCTGTTGGGCAGCATCTCTTCGGTGATGATACCAGCACGCAGGGCATCGTCGATATCATGGTTGACATAGGCGATCCTATCCGCCGTTGCCACGATACGACCTTCAAGCGTCTTGGCCCGCTCAGAGCCGGTATGGTGGATGATGCCATCACGGACTTCATTGGTAAGATTCAAGCCGCGACCGTTGTTCTCTATCACATCAACCACCCGCAGTGACTGGTTATTATGACGATACAACTGGGGATGTTGACTGGAGTCCATATTGTAATAATGCGCCAAACACTCTGACAGCGCCTCTTCACCGGTATGGCCAAATGGTGTGTGTCCCAGATCATGTGAAAGCGCGATTGCCTCAGCCAGATCCTCGTTGAGGTTCAACGCGACGGCAATGGAGCGAGAGATCTGCGCGACTTCCAATGTATGGGTGAGCCGCGTGCGATAATGATCACCCTCAGGAGCGATGAAGACCTGTGTCTTGTGCGACAGGCGCCTGAACGACTTGCAATGCAGGATGCGATCGCGATCACGCTGGAAAGCGGTACGATATGGATCAAGATCGACGGTCTTCTGTCGAGTCGCGTTACATGAAAGTGCCGCATGTGGGCTCAGTGTGAGTTTCTCCGCCTGCTCACGTTGTTCTCTAGTGATCATCTCAACCAGCTACCTTCTGCTGTTTGGTGGTAGCACTGCCCGACCGATATTCCTCGGCTCCAAAATACACCTTGTACCAGATCAAGAAGACATAGACCGTCCAGATCTTGCGGCTGTTGTCGGCCTTATCGCGTCTGTGATCATCGAGTAGTTCCACTAAAGCTGCGGTGCTGAAGAACTTCTCCGCATCCTCACTGGCGAAGAGCTCTTTGACGCGCTGATAATAGCTATCTTCCTTGAGCCAGACACGCATCGGTACGGGAAAGCCGAGCTTCTCCTTTTGCGCTACCCGTGTGGGTAACACGCGTTCAGCGGCTTCACGCAACACATACTTTGTCGTGGTGTCGGTCACGCGGTGCTCCAAAGGCAGGCGCTTGGCCACATCGAAGACCAATCGGTCCAGAAACGGTACGCGACTCTCTAATGAGTGGGCCATCGACATCTTGTCGGCCTTGAGCAGGATGTCACCTATCAGCCAGAAGTTATCGTCGATGTATTGCATCTTGGCGGTATCATCAAGATGCTGGACACGGTCATAACAAGGCTTGGTCAGATCCTCTGGTTTGACACCGCTTTGATTGTGTTTCAGTAAGCGTTGGCGTTCGGCCATGGTGAAGATATAGGCATTGCCGATGAAGCGCTCCTCGACCGATTTTGCGCCACGCATCAAAAATGATCGACCCTTGAAGTAGAAGGGTAAAGCCTCAGCAACAGCCCCCAGTGCGCGTCTGAGGAAACGCGGTACCGCTCGCTGATAACCCTGCAGGGAAAGGGGCTCATGGTAGATGGGATAACCGCCAAAGAACTCATCGGCACCTTCGCCCGAGAGCACAACCTTGACATCCTCGGCAACCATCTGGTCGAGGAAGTAGAGAGCAATTGCCGAAGGATCACCCAGAGGCTCATCCATGTAGTACATGACTTCAGGAATCGACTGCCAGTAATCGGTTGGCGAGATCACACGGCTGCGATTTGTCTTGCCCATCTCGGCACTGGCTCGCTCGGCGTAGCTGATCTCGTTGTATTTAACGCCATCGGCAGTTTGGAAACCAACAGTGAAGGTCTTCTGATTGGGATATAAGACGGTGATGTAGCTGGAGTCGATACCGCTAGATAGCAGAGAGCCAACCTCGACATCAGCGATCATGTGCGCCAAAACGCTGTCCTCCATCACGCCTTGGACCTCGTCAACCGTGGTCTTGAAGTCGCGCGCCGGTTGCGGATCAGGCATGGGATCGAAGTACTTCTGCTTCTTGAGTTCGCCATCCGCAAACGTCAGATACTCGCCGGCATTCAGCTTATAGATGCCTTTGAAGAATGTCTCAGGCAGCACAGAATACTGAAAACTGAGATACTGCTCCAAGGCCTCGAGGTTAAGCTGTTTCTTATAACCTGGGTATTCCAGAATGGCTTTTATCTCTGAAGCGTAAACCAAGGTATCATCGATGAGCGCGTAGTAAAACGGCTTGATGCCAAAGAAGTCCCGAGCAGCGAAGAGCTGATTGGCCTTTGCATCCCAGACCACAAATGCGAACATACCGCGCAGAAGGTCGAGTAGTTTCTCGCCGTATTCTTCCCAACCGTGCACCAGCACTTCAGTATCGGCGTTGGTGGCAAAGGTATGTCCCTGCTCTATGAGGCGAGCGCGGATATCGAGATGGTTGTAGATCTCACCGTTGAACGTGACGATTACGCTACCGTCTTCATTCGCCATTGGCTGGTGACCGTAACTGAGGTCGATAATCGACAGGCGCCTGAAACCCAAGGCGACACCGTCATCCAGATAACTGCCTTCATCATCCGGGCCGCGATGAGCGATGCTGTCCATCATCGCCTGCAAGGTCTTCTCTCTATCTATTGTTGAAGCTGGACCGATGAATCCGCAGATTCCGCACACGGGCGACTCCTTGAGGTTACGAGATGCTGATTACAGTATTTCGCGCAGCACCTTAGCTTGGCACCACAACCATTCCATTATAGCGCAGGACCCTGCTGAGCGATTATCTTGCTGATGCTCGACCTTTTAAAGCCAGTCGAAAGCAGTGACTTGACATTGAAGCCGGATTTCCCGCATGTGTCCAATTCTATGTTAACCGTAGCTGAATGTTTACCAATCTCCCTTACATTCAAATCAGATAATCAATACTAATCAGAATGTCAGATCTGGTCGAAAGAAACCAGGTATCCGTTACGAAAAGGATGGGGCCCCAGAGGACCCCATCCGATTTGTACCTGATCTCCTAGGCTCGAATATCAGCGATTATCTGAAGCTGCGAACTTCTCGGCCAAGGCCGCCTGGCTGGCAGCTAGACGTGCCAGCGGAACGCGGTACGGAGAGCAGGAAACATAAGTCAGACC
>JAAYYH010000162.1 GCA_012515495.1 Coriobacteriaceae bacterium
GGTTTTGGAACTTCAGGTTTTGTGTGGTAGGAGCGGTGGGACTCGAACCCACAATCCTTGCGGCGGTGGATTTTAAGTCCACTGCGTATGCCAATTCCGCCACGCTCCCATATCATCGACGATCTTCGCGTCCTAGTTCTAGTGCGATTCACTATGTTTCACACACAATTCACTCTGCTTCGCATCTAGTTCGCGTTGCTTTGCGATTAACTCGCGTCGTAATGCAATCCAAGCTGCTACGCAATCTGGTCGACTCAGATTTCGTCGCAAAATCATACCATAAGAATTGCCCGAGTTTTATCATTCTCGACAAAGTCACCAGGAGACTGTTCAGCCGCGTTGATAGGCAAGATCATCCACCATCGCTATCAGCTCTCGTTCGCTTTGGACCTCTCCTTTATAGGGATACTCTGCCGAAACAGTCTCAAACTGCTGAAGATGGAGCCGCGCGGCTTCGATATCACGATTCAGGAGCAGCTCGTATGCATAATCCAAGCGCAGTCTGCTCAGCGAGTTCCTGAATCCACCGGAGTGTCTTTGTAGTTCGGTAACATAAAGACGGCGGATATCATCAGGACGATAGTCGCCGATAAGATCGTAGAACATCATCATGCCTAAAAGCTCGAGTTTTAAGACGACAGGCATACCTTTTGATTCCAGCCACTCGCGCGCCAAGCGCTTCGCTGAGGCGAAGTCATGCCAATCCTCATAGAAGCTTACTTGCAAAGCGCCCCAGTTGCAGATGATGGGATCGGTTCTATCGGCTGCAGTTGGAATCGCATACAACCCGGGACTGGTATCGCGTAACCGCTTGCCAGCAACCAGATCTGCGCTGATCTGCAGAATCGCCCAAAAAGCCTGTCTCACGATCTCATCCGCTCGCAAAGCCCGCACATTAGCACCGTCATTGCGAATACCCTGCATGCTGGCTGGCACAAGATTGGTTATTCCCAGATATATCCCAACAGTGACCAGACCAAAGCCTATCGGCCGTACAAACACTGGCCACGGAAATGCAATCATCAAGATCAGTAGCATCAGGCCAATCAACAGATTGGCTCCTCCGCCGCCAAGATTGTAGAGCACAAATGGAAACTGTCCGTTTCGTGGTGGAGGCGGTGCCATCAGACACTGACCCATTGTGCCTGGAACCGTGAGCCATGTGCGCCTGAGTTTACCCTCCTGTATGCTGAGCATCAAACGACCTGCCCTAAAGGAGATGAAGGTGTATCCACTGAGCAGCCCCGCCAGCAAATGGCCAAGTTCATGCACGAATATCTGCACCGCGTAGCCAAGGAGAATCCCTACAGACATCCAAATCGCACTTTGGATAGATTGGAAAAGGTCGGCGAAACGGATAGCCTCCATGGTGCCTGTAAGCTGGGCAACAACCATCGACAAGCTGAAGACCAGCGCAGCGTTGAGGACGAAGGTGATTATTGGAATCGATTGTCTGTCTTTGTCATCAACCATGATACCTCTTAAAACCATCAAGCAGGATACCCTGCAGAATATCAGATTCACTGACGATAAAGCTTGGCAACTCACAAACCCCAAGTATCGTCTGTAATACCAATAACCCACCGACGATGACCGATGCGCGTTCTGGCTCAAGACCAACCACCCGCTGACGTTCTTGCTCTGATAGCGCCGCTAGGTGATTGGTGATAGCCGCCAGTTCACCAACAAGCATCACAGAGCCATGTACTAGTGCGGGATCATAGACTGTCATACGCTCGCGAACGCTGATTGCAGAGGTTGCCGTGCCAGCCACAGCTATCATCACCTCTGGCCTGCTCTCCAAGTTAGCGAAAAACTCAGTGAGCTGCTGCCCAATCCATTCGCGCGCCTGGTTTTGCTCTGCAACGGTTGGCGGGTCGCTAAGTAGGAAGCGATCGCTAACCCTGCGACTACCCATGTCGAAAGAGTGGCTGGCGAGCACCTGCGCTTCACGTTTAACGACAGTCGAGCGAGTAGCTGAATCTGTTGACGGGCCTGCAGACGATTCTGCGACTGCAGGTAATCCTGATACTGCGGATGATTCTGCGAAGACAAACGAATCTTCGACCTCAGACGATCCCGCGAAGACAACCGAACCCAGGATAACCTCAGTGGAGCCGCCGCCGATGTCTACCACCAGCACTCTCGTACTCACGGCGTCACTAAGTTCAGCTTTCTCAAGTCCATCTTCATCGGTGCCTGTCTTTGAGACGGTTTTCTGACCAGCAGATGAACCCTTCTCTGAGTCAATTCGAGCAGAATCCAGCGTATCGAATCCGTTTACGGTGCCGATGAAAGAGAGGTACGCCTCTCTTTCGCCTGCGATGATCTCGACATTCACACCCAGCTCCCGCAACGCAGCCAGGACTTCTTGACTGTTATCGGCATCACGCATGGCAGA
>JAAYYH010000163.1 GCA_012515495.1 Coriobacteriaceae bacterium
GGCAAGTGGCATCATTGAACCTCTTTCAGAGCGATATCTGTTGCCTCGAACCTACCTGAATCTGCCCAGACTCCAGTGACGATTATCGAGGATTCATCCTTGACATCATCTGGCAGTGCTCCATCATAGGCTACAGGGACTTCACCGCCCTGAGAATAGATGATAAAACGCTCGCTCTGTCCGGCTGCCACCAGAGTACCGGCTTTGACGTAGCCGGCGAGCTTGAGTTCCTGTCCAACCAGACGATCACTGTTCTCCAATAAATACTCGGCTGTTACCGATCCTTCGGCACTTTCGTATTTGGAGGGACATTTGGTTACCATCTCACTAGCGCGCAGAATGCCTTGATCATCCAGCTTACCGGTACAGATCGCGACTATTCCGTTCCCAAATGTAGCCGATACCGGCCCTTCGAACACCACAGGCAGAGTCTGCTTTGGATCACCACTGGGATCGAAGATACTGAAGGTCAATGTGGAATCCTTGTTGACGAATGAATCGTCGACCACAGTACCAGAAACCTGTATACGCTGATTCACGTATGATCCCGATTTCGCCTCTGCCACGGTGATTGTCTTGGCAGAGCTTCCCGAGCCAACATACGTCAAAACCACAGCCGCTACGATGATTATCAGTAGCGTGACGATGATTAATCGCTTCTTGACCTGCTTATTCATTGTTACCTGCTTTTATCCCATATTCATAGATTTTAAGAAAGCATACCGATTAAAAGATCTTGATTCATCAGTCCAGAGTAGTATTTTCTTGAGAGGTAGAAACGCGGTTGCCTCAGGTGCCGATGATACGATTCTTGGTTTACCGCCATCGTAGGTGGATAACGCACGCAGTCTGGATTACGTGAGATAGCTTTTCTTGTGTACAATAGGTGGCCACATAAGAGCAAAAAGTCCCGCTTTGGCAAGCCTCCTCACTCATCAGGTGATCACACCAGAGTGGGCTTGCTCATCTGGATTGGTCCTGTTCAACAAGGAGACTACATGGTCAAGGCAATTAGCAAGAAGCGCTCAGGCAAAACCAGGTCCAGATACAAGGACAAGATAGTAATAGCAACATTTGCGGGCCTTCTGCTCATTGGTATAGTAGCTATTGTGATAGCCAGCATCAGTGCTTCGGAAAACACCCCCACCTCAAAAAAGGAAGGCTCACTGGATGCCGCTGCAACGAGTGCGCCTACCGATAGTGACCAGAGCAATTCTCAAGCTGCCACTGACGATGTGTCAACCTCCGTGCAGCCTCCTGCGCTCGAACTGCTTGCTCAACCAACAAGTGAATTGCAGATAATCGATGTCAAGACGGGAGAAGGTACCCCTGCTACCAACGGCGATACGCTTGAAGTCCACTACAGTGGCTATCTCGAAGATGGTACTGTCTTCGATTCCTCGTTATACCGCAGCCAGAGCTACTCATTCGCGCTTGGTTCAGGTCGGGTAATCCAAGGCTGGGAACAAGGCTTGGTTGGAATGCGACCAGGAGGCATACGACAGCTGATCATCCCACCGGATCTGGGGTATGGTGAAAATGATCACAATGCGATTCCGGGTGGCTCTACACTGATTTTCAACGTCGAGCTGATATCGATAAGCTGAGTTTAGCGACCCTTTGCCATCTTTGCCCGCAACTCTTCGCTTGAAAGTTGTGTCTCCTCAAAGATATCATCAGAGTCGAGACCAAAGGCGGTATGAAGACTCTGTGTCGCCAGCTCGGTCTTGTCACCGTCGATGACCACACTCACGCGAATGGCAGACGTCGAGATCATCGAGATATTCACGCCATTATCTGCCAGCACCGAGAACATCTTAGCGGCGACACCGGGATTCGACTTCATACCCGCGCCGATCAAAGACACTTTCGCAACGGATTCATCTATCAGATAGCCTCTGGCGCCAAGACCCTCGATTGCCTGGTCCAATACCGGGCGAAGTCGAGCCAAGTCGCTGATCGGGGTGGTGAAACTGATATCTGTTGTGCCATACTCCGAGATATTCTGGACAATCATATCGATATTGATATTCGCTTTGGCAATGGCACTGAAGACCTTTGCCGCTATACCAACCTGGTCGGGAACCGACCGGATTGTTATCTTGGCTTCAGAATTGTCGTGGACGATACCTGATATGATTGCAGATTCCATGATGGCCTCCTTGATAAAGGTTCCCTGATTATCAGTGAATGCGCTGCGACAATGGATAAGCACATCGTAGTTTCGAGCAAATTCCACGCTGCGCATTTGCAGTACTCCAGCACCAGAAGCTGCCATCTCGAGCATCTCCTCGTAGCTGATCTCATCTATCTTACGAGCTCTCGGCACAATGCGTGGATCAGCCGTGTACACGCCATCGACATCGGTATAGGTCTCGCAGACATCCGCTTTGATGGCTGCAGCCAGAGCCACCGCAGTAGTGTCTGAACCACCGCGACCCAAAGTGGTGATATCTCCTTCATTGGTCACACCTTGGAACCCCGCCACGATAGCGATCTTGTCCTGGTTGAGGATGCTGAAGAGCCTGTCTGCCCTGATCTCACTGATAGTAGCGCGGTTGTGTGTAGTACTGGTAACTATACCAACCTGCCCCCCGGTCATACTCACCGCACTGACACCCAATGCCTCAACTGCCATGGCTACTATCGACATACTCACTTGCTCCCCTGTCGCTAAGAGCATATCCAGCTCTCGAGCAGGTGGCTGGGCATTCACGCTTTTTGCCAGACGGAGAAGATCGTCTGTAGACTTTCCCATGGCACTGACCACGGCTACGACTTTTTTGCCCTGCTGATGGTAGTCTACCAAGCGTTGAGCCACACGCTTGACTCTCTCTGCCGTGGCTAGTGAGGTGCCGCCGAATTTTGCGACGATGATGGACATTGCCTGTTTACTCCTTATGTTGGTCTTGGGTCTTTGACTTCGAATCGATGGTACAACATCTTGCGTAAGTCAAACGACAGTATCCTTACACTGCTCAAACTGCACCGTTGTATGATAGCGGATTAATCGGATAGATTGCCGTATTGGGGCAATGGCCGCCATCGTTTGCGCATGAAGGGCAGCTCAGCGGTGACACTTGCCTCGCTACTGTGGTCTGCCACTAAAATCCAGCCCTGAGGTGATGCGCCTGGTTTCTGAGCCATCGGCATACAGACGCAGATTCTTCACTGCAACCTCGATAGCCACATCAAACAAC
>JAAYYH010000164.1 GCA_012515495.1 Coriobacteriaceae bacterium
AAACCGTATTATCGACTCGTGGGTATGAGATGTAGCCGTTCATGTACAACGATTCAGCGATGCGCATGGTTCTGGCCGGAGCTAGGCCCTCAGCAGCTGCGGCGGCCTGCAGCGAGGTTGTGTTGAATGGTGTTGGTGGTACGACCTTGCGGGACTTCTTCTCCACAGCAGACACAGTACCCAGAGTAGAGCCCTCAACAGCGGCCATGACCTCCTCAGCGGCAGCCTGAGACTTGAAGCGCTCCTTAGCATGGGTGGCTTCGAATCTCTCACCATCTGCGTTGAAGCTAGCTTTAATCACCCAGTAATCTTCAGGCACGAATGCCAGACGTTCTTTCTCCCTTTCAACGATCAGTGCCAGCGTGGGAGTCTGCACACGCCCGGATGGCCTGACAGACCCAAAACCAGCGTACTTGGCAATAGTCAGATATCGGGTTAATACCGCGCCCCAGATCAGATCGATCCACTGCCGCGACTCTCCAGCCTGTGCCAGATTCGTATCCAGCTCGACCAGGTTCTCGAAGGCATGGTTGATCTCTTCCTTGGTGATAGCTGAGTAGCGAGCTCGTCTTGCGGGTATCGTGCTGTCAGCCTCTCTGACAACACTCAGCGCATCTGCGCCAATCAACTCACCTTCGCGATCGAAGTCAGTTGCGATGATGACACTGGACGCCTTGGCAACCAGATTCTTCATCGAACGGATGATGCCCTTCTCGGTTGGCAGCTTACGCAGTGGAGCGAAGACAAGATACGGCAGGGCACCAAGCTTCCAGGCTTTGAGATCGACACCGTCTACCATAAACGGCTTGCGCTTCTTGAAAGGTGGCTTAGGCAGATCATCAGGAAGAGAGGCTGTGATGAGCTGTCCGTCATCATCGACGCTATGCCAGCCCGCGTTGCTGGAGTATTTCAGGTTCTCAACAAAATCGACTTCAAGGATGTGTCCTTTAAGCCCTATGGCGACCCAATCCTCACCCTCTCTTTGGAAGCGATAGATCGGAGTGTCGTAGACCTTTTCAGTCTTGGCTTTACCTGTCGCCAGCAAATCGGCGATCTTCTTTGCCGCGATGTTCTTCTCTGTGATTACCAGACGCACGTGTTACCTTCTTATCTGACTGCGTTAATTTGCGATCTTAAATCCTGGATTCTCTACCTACTGCATTGAACCGCCTTGGACAACGCTGTCAATGCGTTGCGAGAGCCATTGCGCCCAGGCATCAACTCCGGTTCCCTTTAAGGCACTGATTGGAAAGACGGGGGCGGTTGGGTTGAGCCGTGCCACACTTTCCCTGAAGAGCTGTTCATCAAAGTCAAAGACCGACAATGTGTCAATCTTGTTCAGGATTACTGCCTGTGAAGCTTGGAAGATCCCAGGGTATTTAAGAGGTTTATCGTGCCCCTCAGGCACACTGAGTATCATCACCTTGATGTTCTCGCCCAAATAGAAATCGGTCGGACAGACCAAGTTGCCAACGTTCTCGATGATTATAAGGTCGAGTTGATCCAAGTCAAGTACATCCAGTGCCCGTTTGATCATCAAAGACTCGAGATGGCAGGCACCGCCAGTGTTGATCTGAACAGCCGGGATTCCATACTGCTTGATTCTTTGAGCATCGACATCACTGGCGATATCACCTTCGATGACGGCGATGCGATACTTATCGCGCAACTGGTCGATGGTCGACAGGATCGAAGATGTCTTGCCCGCCCCAGGAGAGGCCAGGAGATCCAACACGAACACATGGTTCTCGTCCAGTAGTTCGCGGTTCTTAACGGCTTGTCGATCATTGAGATCAAGTATCGGTTGCGCAAGTTCCAGCTCCACAAATCCTCCCTGCTTTAAGCTCTCTCGCCAGCACAAGACAGAGGCTCTGTGACGGCGTTGACAACGATAGCATCCCGTCCATCTGTCTGCCCACTCTGTGGTTCTTCATCCGACATCTCAACTTCGATAGACTCGATATACATTTCTCGCCCTGCCAAAAGCTCGGTAGCCAGTGAATCACATTTTGGACAGCCCCAATGATAGCGATCATGCTCGAACTCATGATCACAGACGTTGCATTTAGAACGTATCGCGATCATTGTGACCTTCAGCTGAGCTCCTTCGCACAGAGTGCCGGGAGACAACGCTTCAAAAGCGAAATCCATGGCATCGGGAACGATCTCGGTCATTTGTCCTATGGAAAGTCGTACTTCGCTGACTGCAATTGCTCCAGCTTCGCACGCAGCATTCTCCACGGAGTCCAAGATACCCTGCATCAGGCTCATCTCATGCATTATGGTCTCCCCGGGTTGATGTGATCAGGCTCAATCAGCTTCGGTTTCCTCCAGCGCCTCAGCTTCTTTTTGTTGAGCGATACGCTTGGCCAAGACGATACGAGAGACGAATAGTGAGGCTTCATACAGTGCGGCCATCGCTGCGAACATCAGCAGCATCGTGATGGGTGAGGCATCGGGGGTCACCATGGCACAGACTACCATCAACACGATGTAGACCGTCCGCCAGCTCTTACGCAATTTCTTGTAAGGCACAATATTGAAGACTATGAGGTAAAACACGATCAACGGCAATTCGAACGCGATGCCAAAACCGATCTCGAACAATAAGATCAAGCTGATGTATTCTTGCGCATTCGCCAGGATGTTCGCAAATCCCGTGGTCTGTTCCAGCATCCATTGGAAGGCCGGGCGCAAGATAACCAGATAGCAAAAGACAGTACCGAGGATGAAGAGGAATACACCAACGAAGAATGTTGGCACTACCCACTTGCGCTCCTCTGGTTTGAGCGCGGGCAAAAAGAACGCCAAGATCTGCCATAACCAGATGGGGCTGGTGACTATGGCGCCAAAGAAAAGTGAGACCTTGAATCTCAGGGTAAATCCACCGAGGGGATCAAAGACATTGAGTACCGAGGCCAACTGATTCACGTCTGTGATCGGGTCGCCCGAGAGGAACCGCGCGACAGGTTGGATGAGGAACAGTATCAACTGCGGTGACACAAGGTATAGCAAAAACGTTGCTATCAACAGGGCGACCACAATGACGGTAAGCCGACGACGCAGCTCACCCAAGTGGTCGAAGAGTGGCATTCTGGCTGTTCCTACAGGCATAGTGTCTCCGAGAAGAGCTATAGGCCCTTCTCTACCTCCTCTCCGGTTTCCAAGGAGGTCTCTGTCGATTCTACCGCACTGTCTTTACTGGCTTTGGCTTGGGCGTGTTCTTTCTCCAAGCGAGCTCGTCTCTGTGCGAATGATTCACTTGCGGCAGTCTCAGTAGCTGTTTTCGCGGTAGCCTTATTCACTGCCTTTTCGCGGGATTTTTCGGCCTCAGCGGCAATGGCAGCCTGCATGGCGTCACCGGTTATCTTGGGCTTTTCTTCCGTTTCTACCTCAGTATCTATCGAGGTTGAATCATCTTTCTTTGCCTTGGTGACATTTTTTGACTTATCCGTCTTGCTATCCGATTTCTTGTCAG
>JAAYYH010000165.1 GCA_012515495.1 Coriobacteriaceae bacterium
ATTCACTCTGTTGGGGGTATTGTAGGCTATTGAGGTAAAAAAATCAAACAAATGTTCGGTTTTCTCTTGCACCAAACAGTTGTTCGGTTTATAGTTAGCAACGAACAGGTGTTCGTAGATATAGATGTACTAAATATGTCACACAAGGCCATAGTTAAACACGTAGAATCTATGGTGTACCAAGACGGGTTAAGGTTCAGAGTTAGGGGTGGAGATGAAGGAAACAGTAAACAAGAGCATGACGTACAGAGTCGAGGGAACGACTGCCATAAAAGTACGATCAGCATGTATCTATAACCTCTCCACAGCTGCGACTAGCGTTGAACAAGTACATCGCCCAGAACAGATCTTTGGTGAGCTGCTTAAGGGTGGCTTATCTGTCGTTCATGAGTTCAAAACCGGTACCGCTCGTGGTATCCCAATCTCAGGAGTAACACTTTCTCATAAGTTGGTGTCACTTCTCGCAGCAATCGCTTTCACCTCAGCGATCATCCTGATCACCAACCTTTTGTGAATCTCATCGCAATTTGTGATTGAAGCACAAGATGTAGTGTGATAACCTCATTGTGTTGTCAACAAATGGGGGATTTGATGCGTTGTCTTGTGTGCGGATATTCGGATTCCAAGGTCATAGATTCTCGTCCCTCAGATGATGGAATGTCGATACGAAGACGTCGGGAGTGTCTGTCTTGCAAAAGACGGTTCACTACCTATGAGCGCCATAACGAATCCCCATTAATTGTATTGAAGAATGATAAGAGCTCTGAGCCTTTTGATCGCAATAAGTTACTCAGAGGATTGTTGATAGCTACAGCAAAGCGTGATATCCCAGTAAGTAAGCTCAACGAGCTGATAGATGATGTTGAGACAGAGATCAGGAATTCCTTTAGAAACGAGATACAGTCCAAAGCTCTCGGAGACATGGTCATGGTACGGCTACGTGAGCTCGACGATGTTGCCTACATCCGCTTCGCTTCAGTGTACAAGGATTTCAGGGACATTGAGGGATTCCAGAGTGCCTTGAAGGGTATGGGCTGAAGTGGACCCAGTAACTATCAGGGTTAAGCGGCTTGACGCTGAGCTGCCACTGCCAGCTTATGCATACCCCGGAGACGCCGGACTCGATTTGGTTGCCGCCAAGGACTGTAGCATAGCTCCGCACCAACGCGAGATGATACCTACCGGTTTGCAGGTGGCGATTCCCGAAGGGTATGCGGGTCTGGTCTTGCCTCGCAGTGGTCTGGCTGCCAGAGTAGGGCTATCGATGGTGAATACCCCCGGACTGATTGACAGTCATTATCGAGGCGAGATGGTGATGGTAGCCATCAACCACGACAGCAATCAGACGATCGAGATCAAGCGAGGCGATCGTATCGCTCAATTGCTGATAACACCGACTCCCAAAGTGATGATTGAGGAGGTTGATGAGCTGGATAACACAGAGAGGAGCGAAAGAGGTTTTGGAAGCAGCGGAGTGTAAGTCGGTTTTTTTTATTAATTATTCCCAGTAAAGGGATGCGAACAATGATGGTATTCGGCTAAGAAGGAGATGGAATGGACAAGAAGACAGGCCTTTTCTCATGGAAGCTCCATGGTGATGGCAAGACTTTGGG
>JAAYYH010000166.1 GCA_012515495.1 Coriobacteriaceae bacterium
AGGACAGCGCGATTGGATCCTCCTCAACAGCGGAAGGATGTGTCAACGCGCGCTGAAGCAATTCCTTATCCTTGAATCGATAGCCGAGAATCGCTTCGGCAGCTTTGACGCGCCGATCTATCTCATTGTCTGTGATTGGAGCAGCGATAGCTATCTACCCTACCAATTCTGCGATCCGGTCAAGGGCATCACCAACTGTCTGCATGGATTCGAACTGCTCATCCGGAATACTGATAGCGAAATCATCCTCGAAAGCCGTTACGATCTGTAGCAGGTCGAGTGAATCCGCCCCGAGATCATCTGTCAATGATGTGCTCTCGGTAATCAGTGACTGATCGATCTCCATCTGTTCAGCGATGATCACTCTCAGTCTTTCAAGCAGCTCAGCGCGCTCCATCTTTACCCCTTTCAGGTGGATATCCATGTAGACTGTGTCATTTTCGATAGTACCGCACTCTACCCGACTTGTGTATGGACTTACAGCATCTCTACAGCTAAATCGTGTCTTTGCGTAGCTCAGCGTCGGTCTTGCGAGTGGATTATGCCAATCTCTATTGGCTTTGATCCGATGCGATTGCCTCCGCGATATGCTTGGCAATATCCTCGCGCACAAAACGAGCCGCAACAGCGATGCCATTGGCGATGCCGATAGCAGAGGATGAGCCATGTCCAATGATACAGGCTCCCTTTAAACCCAACAGAGGAGCTCCGCCGGTGTTGTTGGCATCAAGCCGATTCTTGAGCTCTCGCAGCCCTGGCATCACAGCGACCGCAGCCAGCTTACCCTTCAAAGACGAGGAGAAGATCGCCTTCAGCTGATCGAAAACCGTCTTCGCTGTTCCTTCGATGGTCTTCAATGTCACATTTCCCGTAAATCCGTCAGTAACGATGATATCGAATCTCCCGGCTAAGATGTCATTTCCCTCAGCATTACCCATGAACCCCTCCAGCTCGTCGTGTAAGAGCCGATATGAATCCAGGGCAAGTTGTGATCCCTTGGTGTCTTCCGAGCCGATATTCAGAAGTCCGGTGCGCGGACTTTCTATTCCCAGTATCCTTGTGGCGTATACCCGAGCCATCTTGGCGAATTGTAGTAGATACTCGGGCTTGGCGTCAGCGTTTGCGCCTATGTCGGTAAGCACCACAGGTGCGATTGGTGAGGGTAACAACGAAGCGATAGCGGGACGAATCACTCCCTTGACACGACCAATGTACAATGTTGCGGCTGCCAGACAAGCACCTGTCGATCCGGCTGAGAAGAAGCCATGAGCCTCTCCATTCGCCACAAGCCGACAACCAACCACGATTGAGGAATCCTTCTTGCTGCGTACTGCTTGAGCGGGATGCTCGTCCATGTCGATGAATTCCGTTGTCGCGACGGGTCTGACACGTTGCGGATGATCTAACGCAAATGGTTCCACGACTTCTGCTGGTCCAGTTAGTAGAAGAGTGAGACCTTCATCCGCGGCAAGCGCGAGGGTTACACCCTCCAAAACAACGCTCGGAGCTGCATCGCCTCCTAAGACATCAACGGCAATCACCACCGTCTCTGGTTGCTTGCTCATTTCAGATCCTTCCCCGTGATCCGGAAACGAAAAGGGTACCATCTTGGCACCCTTTATCCATCATCCTATAGGTATTTGGCACTACTCGACCACTATAACCTCACGGCCTTTGTAATGGCCGCAATTACCGCAGACATGGTGCGGGAGTTTGGTGGCGCCGCACTGCGGACAGATGGAACGGGGCGCTGCCGTCAGCTTGCTGTTTGCGCTCCTGCGCGCGTGCGTTACTGCTCTGCCGGTCTTACGCTTGGGTACTGCCATCTTGAAACCCTTTCCTTAAAGTATCTGGTAATCGTTATTCATTCGATTCATAGACGCAAACGGACATATTATCATTGATTAACAACTATTGGCAAGCTATGACTCCGGGACTGACGTACGCTTTTTCCAGGAGCTCAGGAACTTAGGAACGGGGATGCGCTCGTCTCTGTACCTCCTTAAGATGACCGGCGGATAGATGTGTGTATATCTGCGTTGTCGACAGGCTGGCGTGACCCAGTAGTTCTTGAACCGAGCGCAAGTCGGCTCCTGCTTCCACCAAGTCGGTAGCAAAACTATGGCGGAGGTCGTGCGGAGACAGACTGGCATCAAAACCAGCTTCAATCAGGTACTTCTTGAACATCTTCCGCATAGCGTCAGCACCCATCGGCAGCCCACGAGTCGATAGGAAGAAGGCTTCAAAAGGCTTGTCAGAAGCCCGAGACAACTGCGGACGCGCCGTCAACAGATAGAGACGCAGGGACTTAACCGCGAGTCGATGCACGGGCACTATCCTTTGTTTGGACCCCTTCCCCATGACGGTGATCTGCTGTTCGCTCAAATCGACATCGGCGAGTCTCAATCCGGCAACCTCGGATATCCTGGCTCCGCTGGCATACAACAACTCCAGGATGGCTTGATCACGAAGACCATCGGGGGTATCCGTGTCCGGTAACGCCAATAATCTATCGACATCCTCAGTGGTGATCCGCTGTGGAAGGTGACGAGGTTGTTTTGGCCCACTGACAACGCTTAAGGGATCAGATTCGAGTTGCCCAACGTCCACCAGCCAGGAGAAGAAGGTCTTGATGGCACTGAGCCGACGATTGATGGTTGTGCGAAGATAGCGAGCCCGATCCAAATCTGCGAGATACCTACGCATTGTCCGGTGGTCCACCGACAACAGGGAAACTTGCCTCTCCTCAAGCCAATCTGAGAATTGTCTCAGGTCGATCGAATACGCTCTGATGGTATTGCTGGAGAGATTCCGCTCTACCGTAAGTGAGGTGATGAATCGGGCAACCAGACCGACGGTCGCGTCATCATGCGTAAAATTTCCATCGTGTACGGTGTTGTCATCGTGGGTCTTGTTGGGTGTTTCCATGTCTCAATCCTGGATAAGTGGGAGCGAATACGGTGGTAAGAATCTCAGGTCTGGACGATCATCGATAAAATCATCGAGCGCCTGACGTGCTCGTTGGCTATAGGCGAGGTATCGCTGCTGTTTTGACCTTATAGGCTGCTCCAAGGGCATCATTATGCCATAGTTCACATGCATGGGCTGATAATCGAGCGTATTCGGATCGGTAGCGTAGCGCAATAAGGAACCCAACAGTGTTTGCTGCGGCAACACAGGTTCTGGCAATCCCTTGATCTGAGCGTAAGTACCGAGCGCGGCCATCAAGCCGGAGCCGATCGCCTCGACATAGCCTTCGGTCCCAGTGATCTGGCCGGCGAAGCGGATCGTTGGCAGCCCAATACGCGACAAGGAGAGACTGCTGTCCAGAAGCTGCGGGGAGTTGATGAAGGTGTTGCGGTGCATGACGCCATAGCGCAGGAACTCCGCTCTCTCAAGCCCAGGGATCATCCTGAACACCTGTTGCTGCGCAGCAAAAGTAAGGTTGGTCTGGAAACCTACCAGGTTATAGGCGGTCCTATCCGTGTTCTCGGCTCGCAGTTGGACTGCAGCCCATGGCCGCCGATCAGTCCGAGGGTCTATCAAGCCCACTGGTTTCAACGCGCCGAAGCGCAATGCGTCCCTACCCTTCCTGGCTATCTCCTCCAATGGCTGGCAAGCCTGGAAGAGATCATGACTCTCGAAATCCTTGAGAACGATACGTTGCGCGACAATCAGCTGAGTGATGAAGTCCTCATAGGTCTCGCGATCCATAGCGGCGTTGAGATAGTCCTTCTCGTCGCTGCTATAGCGGGATTGGGCAAACAACCTGTCTCGATCCAGCGGCTCAGCTGATATTATCGGAGCAGCGGCATCAAAGAAGGCCAGATTCTCCTTTCCAAGCACCCCTTGTATACTCTCCGCCAATGATGCTGAGGTCAGAGGGCCGGTGGCCAGAATGCAAAGCTCCTTTGATTCGATGATACCATCTAGGCTCTCTACCTCCCCGCGTACGACCTCGATATTGGTATGCGAGCTGAGCTGAGCGGTAATCGCTCGCGAGAAGATGCCCCTGTCAACTGCCAAAGCGCTGCCAGCTGGTACCCGCGCAGCAAGGGCAGCGTGAAGTACAACAGAACCCAGACGGGCCAATTCTCGCTTCAAGGCACCTGCAGCCGTTTTGGTATCGATGCTCTTGAGTGAATTTGAACAGACCAACTCAGCGAAACGATCACTGTCGTGAACTGGAGTTTGCCTCAACGGTCTCATCTCGATAAGACGAACCGCAATGCCGCGCTCGGCCAGCTGCCATGCGGCCTCTGAGCCGGCGATTCCTGCACCGATTACTGTAACCCTTTGCATTGTTCTTTTGATCTCATCCCTGAATGCTGAAGTTGCTCAAGGCCAACAAGCTGCTTCTCACCCTGTAATACCTTGTCCACAGTAATTAACGTTATTAACCATGGATGTATTGTCTTTTAACAGCTGACACACCAATGCATCTGTCCCTTTGTTCATATATCACCGCTTGCGACTATCAGTGATGATTCTCATAGTAACGGTTCGTTGTCTGACTGGTAGCACGTATAGCATATCGACCATCACCCAATCGTTCAACAAGCCCGATAATCTCCAATGATGACAGCTGTTGGATCACCTCAGTGACTGTCCATCCTTGGATACCGATCAGTGCCTCAGGACGAGAAGGAGTTGCCTCGAGAGCTGATATTATCTCAACTCTTCCATTATCGCATGCTAAAATCTTGGTTTGGGTGCTGCGACTATCGCAATTCTGTCGCGCAGCGGTCTGTATTATGCGCGAAGAGACTCCGAAGGTACTAACTAAGGTGTCACAAAAACATTGATCGTCGATTATCGGCACGGCTCCCTGTGACAACAGTTGATTGGATCCTCGCGATTGTCTGGAGTCGATAGAGCCGGGAACCACCCACACCT
>JAAYYH010000020.1 GCA_012515495.1 Coriobacteriaceae bacterium
GATTGGATATCAGACCCGCTCCTGTTTGGCGCGTGTGATCAACAGGGGAGATTGTCTGCCTCCCAGCTTGCACAGACTTTCGCTGGTGGAGATAGGTAATTCTTTGTATCTTGCTGATGTTGGTCTTGGCGGCACCGCGCCCGCCAGTGCCCTGAAGCTGGAAGAAGGAACGCAGAAAGACGTTCTCGGCGAACGATTCTCATTAGAGCAGGACGGTAAGCTATGCTGGATGCTCTATTATCATGCGTCCGACGGGCTGAAAAAGCTGATCCACTTCAACATCTCCCCGCAGCTAGAAGTCGACTTCCTTACAGCAAATTATTACTGCGCGCATGCTCCAGACTCGCTTTTCGTTGCCAATCGCATCGTCAGCCTGCGTAAGCCCAATGGTAGAGTCCAGATCTTCAACGATACATTCAAACTGGTAGAGAATGGCATCACTGTTGTTGAGAGAACTGTGGATTCGGATGAGGACAGACGTATTGTTCTCGGCAAGTACTTTGGAATAGAAGGCTACTAATTAGTCACTTCTGACACTTGGAACAGACGTGTGTGCCTCTTCCAGCTACGCGTATCTTATCTATTGGATGGCCACAACGTGCACAAACCTGGCCAGAGCGATTGAAGACTTGCGCATGCAACTCAAGGTATTCTCCGCGCATGCCCTGTGAGTCAACATAGTTCCTAGCTGTTGAGCCGCCATCAGCAATGGACTGCCTCAAGCAGCAGCAGATCGCGCCGTGTAATCTTTCGATCTCATCATCGCTAAGAGAGACCACTGGACGAGTGGGATGGATACCAGCGGCAAACAGGCTTTCGTCAGCGTAGATATTGCCAATACCTGCTACAACACACTGATCGAGCAAGGCAGCCTTGATGGCTCGCGTGCTTTTTTTCGGTAATCGCTCTTTCAGTACGTGCCAAGTGAAATCTCCGGCCAAGGGCTCTGGACCTAGCTTTCGTATAAAGGAATCGTCATCTAAGTCAGAGTTTCGCACAAGCTTGATATAACCAAACTTGCGTTGATCGTTGAAGTAGAGGCGCGAATCATCTGTAAAAGAAAAAATGACCCTAGTTGTCTTGTCGGGTAGATCCTTAATCAACGAGGCGTTTGGATGTCCGCCACCAAAGGAATCATTTGAGGAACTCATCTGCCCGTTGTAATCTGCTTGTCGATAGACCAGCTGACCCGTCATCCTCAGGTGGATAAGCAAGCTGTGTTCGCTATCAAGACCAACGAGCAACAGCTTTCCTCTCCGAGCGACAGAACAGATCGCTGAACCGACGATGATCGATTCGACCTCGGCCGAGAATCCCGGAAAACTGCGCTGAACCAACGGTTCGATTGTCGCGATCTTACGGCCAACAATCAATCTGTCCAAACCTCGTTTGATGATTTCGACTTCGGGTAACTCAGGCATAAATGCAGTCTGTTCCTCTCCCGGCAGTTATCATTTTCAACTTAATCGAAGAACCTGACGGTCTCGTCTACCGTTCTCCGACTGCTGACGAAGCGATTAATGGCGCTGCTTTCATCAGCATAACCGATGGCAATCCCGATGGCGATCTTGAGGTTGTCGGGAATGTGCAGTTCCTGTCTGATTACCTCGGGAAACACTGTCAGCATCATGGCTGGAATCGAAGCAAGACCAAGTTGAGTTGCAACCAACATCAGGCTTTGTGAGTACGCCCCGATATCGAACAGAGACCACTCGCTTAGTATCCGATCGAGACAGATATAGACAACAACAGGAGCATTGAACAATGATCGATTAAGGATCTTGAAGCGGTCGATTACATCTCCGCAATCCCTAACCATATCGGGTTGTAAGTGGCGTTGACGTTGCTTGGCTTCATCCGTCCATTTCTTGGGAAGAGGGATCTCAGGCGATAGGGAGGCATTGTCGGCATGTTTCAGCTGAAATGACCGGCGAATCCTTTCCAAGGTCTCACCCTGAGCTACAAACACTTCCCAAGGTTGAGAGTTCGCCCACGATGGAGTCCGGGCTACTGCCTCAAACAGCTTCTCGAGTTCTTGCCGGTTTACTGGCTTGGAATCGAATTCCCTTATCGATCGTCGGTTGAACAGGGATTGCGTTACTTCCATGGTAGTCCTTTCCGCAAAATGTCCATAAGCCGAATGATACAGCGTTGATAGCTGGTTTGCAGAAACAACACAAAAGTGGTTTGATGGACAGGCGTATCGATGCGCTACCACAAGACAGGAAATCAGGTTTGCGAACGGCTATGGTTTTAGCTGACAGATAGGAAGGGATGGCTCATGCATTATGCTGATATCATCGATTCGCCCATCGGTGATCTTTGCGTCTGCAGCGACGGAGAGAACCTCAGCGGTCTGTGGATGATGGGTCAGAAGTACTTTCAGGCGACTGTCAAAAGCGAGGATCTGGTACAAATCTCTACTTGCGGAGAACATCAGACCGGCAAGAATCTTTCTATCTTCCGTGAGGTTCGGCAGTGGCTTTCCATCTACTTCAGTGGTAGTGATCCCGGTGAGCTACCACCGATAAAAGCTGAAGGCGGCGAGTTCCGTCAACTGGTCTGGAGACATCTTCGCGAGATACCTTATGGACAGTTGACCACCTATGGTGAGATTGCCCGCAAGGTTGCTGTCGAGATGGGGAAAACCAAGATGTCCGCGCAGGCTGTTGGTAATGCTGTGGGTCATAATCCCATTTCGATCATTGTTCCCTGTCATCGAGTGGTTGGTAGTGATCGCAGCCTCACTGGATATGCTTCAGGATTGGGCAACAAGCGTTTCTTGCTGGCTCTCGAGGGCGTTGATGTCAGCAGCTTGAAGACCC
>JAAYYH010000021.1 GCA_012515495.1 Coriobacteriaceae bacterium
CGCACCATGGAGATGGTAGCTACTGCCAAGATCAGGCGAGCAACAGACCGCATCGTTGCCGCGACTCCCTATGCCATGGCTATGGTCGAGGTTTTGGAAAGCGTTGCGGCTCGGACATCCGGACAGGAGAACCCGCTGCTTGCTCATCATGAGCAGATCAAACACATAGCGGTAATCGCCGTGGTGTCGGATCGTGGATTGGCAGGCGGTTTCAATAGCAACGTATTACGGGCGGTTGATACGTTCGTTACCGCGCGAAAAGCTGAGAACATCGAATGTGATCTTATCACCTGTGGTAAAAAAGCCGCTGCGTACTTCAACTACCGCAATATGCCCGTCAAATTGGCGTTCCGTGATCGCTCAGCCGATCCCGATTACGATCAGGCGCGCGAGATAGCCAGTATGGTTATCGATAACTATGTTAATGGCAAAATCGATCAGGTAGTAATCTTTTATAACCACGCCAAGAATGTTGCCGATCAGGTGCTGACCTCCGAAGTGATCCTGCCGATCGAGAAGGTCGCCTTCCATGAGGTTGGTGAGGGCGAGGCTACTGCAGTCTATATGGACGAGAGCGCTAAGGCAGCTGCAGCCGGTGCCGCCGCCAAGATGTCAGCAGCCAGGGCTTCGGCGGAGAAGGTTTCCTCGGCGCAGGAGCTGTCCGGGGAGTTTGAATACGAGCCGTCTTCGGCAGCAGTGCTCAACGAGCTGCTTCCCACCTATGTCGAGACACGCATCTTCCATGCGCTGCTCGATTCGGCGGCGGGGGAACAGGGAGCTCGTCGTAAGGCCATGAAGTCGGCAACTGACAACGCGACCGAGATGGTAACCACACTCAACAGGGTGTATAACCGGGCACGTCAGGGCGCAATCACTACCGAGATCACTGAGATTGTCGGCGGCGCTGCGGCATTGGAGGATTAATGACTACTGAGAAGAAGGACATAGCTATGAATGTTGGACAGATCGTCCGCGTAGTTGGCCCGGTCGTGGACGTCGAGTTCCCGGCGGAGTCGATACCGGCGATATATAGCGCATTAAAGGTTCAGACAGATACCCCTATAGGGCATCTTGACATCGTTTTGGAAGTTGAGATGCATCTGCCGGGCAATCAGGTTCGTACTGTTGCCATGTCGTCGACAGATGGTCTGCAGCGCGGTATCGAGGTAGTCGATACCGGAGCTCCCATTCAGATGCCGGTTGGCAGTGAAACACTGGGTCGCATCTGGAATGTTACTGGAGACCTGATCGATGGCGGGGAGATGCCTGCGATTGATACTTGGTACCCCATCCATCGTCCCGCTCCAAAATTCGAGGATCTCACTACCTCCACCGAGATCTTTGAGACTGGCATCAAGGTTGTTGACCTACTTGAGCCTTATATCAAGGGTGGTAAGACCGGTCTATTCGGTGGGGCAGGTGTTGGCAAGACTGTTATCATCATGGAGCTGATCAACAACTTGGCTCAGGAGCATGGTGGGACCTCGGTGTTCACCGGTGTTGGTGAGCGCACCCGTGAGGGTACCGACCTTTATAACGAAATGAATGAATCAGGTGTTATCAAGAAGACCTGCCTCGTTTATGGCCAGATGAATGAGCCTCCTGGAGCACGTCTGCGCGTGGGTCTCGCCGGCCTTACTGCAGCCGAGTATTTCCGTGACCAGGGCCAGGACGTACTGCTGTTCATCGACAACATCTTCCGTTTCACCCAGGCGGGTTCCGAGGTTTCCGCCTTGCTGGGACGCATGCCTTCAGCCGTTGGTTACCAGCCCACGCTCTCAACCGAGATGGGCGATTTGCAGGAGCGCATCACCTCCACCAAGACGGGCTCGATTACCTCGGTGCAGGCTATCTATGTTCCGGCTGACGACCTCACCGACCCGGCGCCGGCTACGGCCTTCATCCATCTGGATGCCACTACTGTTCTCAGCCGTTCAATCTCCGAGTTGGGAATCTACCCCGCTGTCGATCCCTTGGCATCGACCTCGCGCGCTCTTTCCGCCGAGATCCTGGGTGAGGAGCACTATCGCGTGGCGGTAACCGTGCAGGAGATCTTGCAGAGTTACTCTGATCTGCAAGACATCATCGCCATCCTCGGAATGGACGAGCTCTCAGAAGAGCAGAAACTGACTGTGAGCCGCGCGCGTAAGATCCAGCAGTTCCTCGGTCAGCCTTTCCATGTGGCAGAGGTATTCACCGGCAATCCAGGTAAATACGTCAAGCTCGAAGACACCGTTCGTTCGTTTGCAGCGATCATCGATGGTAAATGTGACGATATCCCGGAGCAGGCATTCCGCTACAAGGGTGCCATTGAGGAAGTGTATGAGGCCGCGGAGAAGCTCAAGGACTAGACTTCTCGGGATTGAGGCTGACAGGTAAAGGCTCCTACAAAGAAGCGATTGCTGTCAGCGCTACAGGAAGGAATGGTAGGCACAACATGCCTGGTACCATGATTTGTGAGATAGTGACACCGGAGAAGATGCTGTACTCAGCCGAGGCAAGCTTTGTGGCAGTACCTGCCACTGAAGGCGAGATCGGCTTCATGTACATGCGCTCACCGGTGATGAGTACACTGAACAGTGGTGAGGTCAGGGTGAAGCCGGAAGCCAGCGATATTGTGCTGCGCTTCGCGATCGCCGGTGGTTATGTTGAGGCTGATGGCCATAAGGTGGTCGTGTTGGCCAACCGGGCCGTCAACATCACGGATGTCGATCCGGTGTTGGTCAAGGAGCGCATCACCAGCTTCGAGCAGGCATTGACGACAAGTGAGGCTGACGATCCTGAACGGGCATTCAAGAACAGCGAACTCGAATGGTATACCCTGTTGGATAAGTTGGTCTCTCGTATCTGACGAGGGATCGAAGACATCCTCAGCGCTCCACAGTCATCCACTACTGCTGAAACAGGACTCCTGCGGGGGTCCTGTTCGATTCAAAGCCAGTGTTATACTACTTGTTGCACTCGTTGATAGCACGCATTTGATATCGCGCCATTTGGGACGCTGCGATCGCGCGCAACGGACTGTTATGATGATCGTGAAGGGATCCGCATTTGAGTGAAGAAGTGATAGTGGTTCGTGGTGGTGGGCTGCTGCAGGGAACCATAGCGGTTGGTGGCGCCAAGAACTCGGTGTTGAAACTCATGGCCGCGTCGATCATGGCACCGGGAGTCTCAAGTATCTCCAATACCCCGATGATATCGGATGTCA